>JBCBHI010000197.1:0-7697 GCA_038525885.1 Bacteroidota bacterium | reverse complement strand
CAATGTTTTCTTCCACCATGTGGTGTACCACCACACTACCAAAATCATACATATCTGCCACCATAAAATTACAGTAAGGTTATTATAAATAGTGACTCCAACCGATTCTGAAGCCTTTTTGATGATATAATGTTATAAAACATTTGGCTCCCAATCCAGTACATATCGCCACAAATCGATGAACCTTAAGAAATCCTCCACCAACTCGATATATTTAGAATATCAATACTTTATCCTGAAATAGTACCGAATTTCTAGCCTTTAAATCCCATGGACTCAAGTCAAGGCCCCCCTACTCTGAGAGGATATGGTTTGGGCCCGGTTGCGCTGGGAACTCCATACCATGAGCGCCACCCCTACCAGCACCAAGGGTATGCTCAAACTTTGCCCCATATTCAGTACCAATCCGTCTTCAAAATCGACTTGGTTCTCCTTCAGAAATTCTACAAAAAACCGCCAGAGGAAGATGAGTGCCAGCCCCAGTCCCAAAATAAAGCCCTGACGATTTTTGAACCGCCGCGAACGCCACACACCGTACACACAGGCAAAAACGGCGAAATAGAACAAGGCTTCGTAGAGTTGGGCAGGGTGTCTGGGCACCATGTCTACCCGGGTAAAAACGAAAGCCCATGGCAAAGAGGAAGGCAACCCGATAATTTCGGAATTCATCAGATTACCCAGTCGGATGAAACCCGCCAAACAGGCACCCCCTACCATCATACGATCCAGCAACCACAGGTAGTTCTTTTGATGCTTTCTTTTGTATAAGTATAGGGCGATCAAAGCTCCTAAAATACCCCCATGGCTGGCCAATCCTGAGAAGCCAGTAAACTGAAAGCTGGGTTCTAGTTTAATGGGGAGGATCTCGATGGGATGTTGGAGGAAGTAGTCGGGCTCATAAAAAAACACGTGTCCCAAGCGGGCTCCCAAAATCACTCCCAAGATTACGTACACCGTCAGGCTATCGAGTTCGGTCGTGGGAATTCCTTCTTTCTTGTAGATATGTAGGACTATCCGGTAGGCCAACACCATACCCAAAAACCAGCATACCCCATACCAACGAAGCAGCCTGAATCCTTCGAAAACTTGTGGGTCAATATCCCAAATAATGTATGACAGCATCTCCTTGAAAAATAAATGTGATGGTAATGAACATGATGAGGGCGAGCACTACCCGACGCATTTTGGTCTCCTGACCATTTTCTACTCCGTCTATGAGCGTGAGGATCTCCCCTGCGTCCAGCGGATCCATGGCGTTCATTAGCTTGTATTGCCTCCAGGCAGGTCTCAAGTCATTAAGATTCATGGGATTGGTGATTAAATTTTACCTTCAATTGGGACTTGATCCGGTTGAACCGGGTACCTACATTGGTCTGGGATATTTTTAGGATCTCGGCGATTTCCTTGTTACCGTAGCCTTCCAGATACAAAAGGACGATGGCCTTGTCCAGGTCCTTGAGTGACTGCAGCATCATGGTCATCAACTCCACGTTGTCATCCGCCATACCGTGAGTGAGGTAGATATGAGAAGCATCCAGAGGCTCTGCTGAGACCCGGCGCTTTTCCTTTCTCACCTTAGACAAAAGGGTATTGAGCCCCACCCTGTAAAGCCAGGTACCTATCTCAGATTCGCCCCGAAAGGAGTCGTAGGATTTCCAAAGCTGCAGCACGATGTCCTGAAAAGCGTCCTTTTGGTCTTCCAGGTCCGCATAGTACACCTTGCACAGGCTCCTGAGGGTACCCCGGTTATGGTTAATGATTTGAAGGAAATCTCGCTTTTTCAATTCCATTCTAAGCTACATGCTTTATTCTATTAGTTGCTCGTAGGTTCCGGATTGTCACACACCGCCAATATTTTTTTCAAAATTCACTCGGTACCCGCTTTTCAACTCCCCATTTAACCTGGGATTTACATTGGTTGCTCTTTAAAATCGGCAAATTGCTTTTAATAAGTAGGTATGGATAGAATATGCTTAGTGGGTAGTCTTTTTGATGCTGGGCACAATACCTACCTTAGGGTGGTAAATGAGAAGTTGGCTTACCAAATATTCACTTCTCTGGGTATTGATTTTCGGCATTTACCCAGAACTAGTGGCTCAATCCACTCTTTACCAGGATTCATTACTTAGGTTGCTAGAGGAAGGACCCGCAAACGAACCTCAAAGGGTAGAAACCCTGTTGGCTTATGCCAATACCTTTACCCCAAACCAAACCGCCAAAGCCGAACCCTTTTTCCTAGCAGCCACCCAACTAGCCCATTCACCCCAGCTAAAAGCAACTGCTCTTCTGGAATGGGCCAAGTTTTTGTCTTTCCATGCTTCCTTTTCCAAAGCTGATTCTCTGTTTGAAGCCGCATACCCTCTAGCCAAGGAAGCAAAGGATATAAGTCTACAAGTGGAAACAGAGCTGAACTGGGGGCTAAACTATTTGTACCGGGCACGCTGCCAGGAAAGTCAACCGCTAATTGATGCGGCATTAGCAAAGCTGCCTCAGCTTACTGACCCAGCACAACTAAGTCACCTACACCAAACGGCCACCTACCAATTTCTGTGTGTGGGAGATTCTGCCAAGGTAGGGTATCACAACCAACAGTTTCTTCGCCATTGGGAACAGACTCCTATTTTGGACACCTCGCGGCTGGTGAACCACTACCTAAATATGGGCCTTAGGCTCATGAAATCGCAGCAACCCCGATATGCCATAGATACTCTACTGAAAGCAGAGGCTCTGGCCATCCGATACCAGGACACCACCGCCCTGCTCTCCACATACTATCAGCTAAGTGTGGGGTACAAGGTAAGTGGCAACTACCCCCGCTCTTTACAATATGGGTTGGAAAACATGAGGATCTGCGAATTAGCCTCTGACTCCGTCTATTTGCCAAGGGCCTACAATAGGTTGGGCATTTTACACTATGAGCAGAAGAAATATGCACGCACCCTACCTTACTATAGAAAGTACCGGAATATCTCTATCGCTCTAGGTACTAAGCACACGCAGGCTATTGCTGCCAATAATATTGGGTTGATTTTTTTAGAGACGAATCAAGTGGATTCGGCAGAATACTACTTTAACCAATGCCTTGAGGTATCCCAAGCTATTGGGTATACCGCCATGCTAGGCTGGGCCTACACTGGCTTGGCCGAGGTACGGTTACTTCAGAAAAAGCCCGAAAAAGCTCAACCCTACATTGAAATGGCCTTAGCCATCCGCATGAAGGTAAGGAATCGCCTTTTGGCTAAAAGCCTGTACACGCTAGGCAATATTCATCTGGCAAAGGAAAGGCCCAGGCAAGCCCTAAGCAGCTATGAGGAAGCCCGGCAAATAAGTGAGGAAGTAAAGGATGCCTTCGAATACCGGAATGCCCTGAATGGTTTGAGCAGGGCAAATGAAAGACTCGGAAACACGGCGCAGGCCTTAGCATACTACAAGGAGTACATGCGAATGGAGGATAGCCTGAACAGTATGGAAAGCTCCAACGCGCAGACGCAAATCCTCTTACAATATGCCTTGGACCGCGAGACAGATTCTTTAGCGCTCATTCAAACACAGGAACGCTTGGTGTTTGAATCTGAAATCACCAAACGCAGAACCACTCAAAGGGCCACTACCTTAGGCTTGATCCTGGTGTTTTTGCTACTGCTAGCCATTTTGCGGTCACTCCAAAACAAACGCACTGCCAATAAAAAACTGGCGGCGGTAAATGAGGAAGTGCAAGCCCAAAACGAGGAGATAGCGGCCCAGCGAGACAAGATTGACCTACAGAAATCGCGCATAGAGCAGAGTCACCGGCAGCTTACGTCCTCCATTAGTTATGCCGAACGCATCCAGCAGGCCCTACTCTCCAACGACCACTACTGGCAGGACCTGGAATCTGAATATTTCATTTACTACCAGCCCAAAGACGTAGTGAGTGGTGATTTCTACTGGGCCTATACCAAAGAGGAGGAACCCTTGGTATACTGGGCCGTGGCTGACTGTACCGGGCATGGTGTACCGGGGGCCTTTATGAGTGTATTGAGTATTGGGTACCTGAATGAGATTGCCCAGCAAGAAGATGTCCTGTTCCCGGATACGATGCTGGAATTGCTGCGAGAGAAAATCATCCAATCCCTGGAGCATCACGGATCAGCATTCCAAGCCAAGGATGGCCTGGACATCGCACTTTGCGCCCTGTATAAGCCCAAGCGTACGCTATACTTTGCCGGAGCTAATCAGTCATTATTCATCATCAGGGACCAAAACCAAGAGGCACCCCCGCAGGCCAACAGCTACCTGAAGGGTGAGGATGTGGTACTGTACGAATTAAAGGGAAATAGAATACCGGTGGGGTATTATCCTGGTGAAACCCGGTCTTTCAATGCCCACACTATTCCCATGAAAACCGGAGACTTACTGTACGCTTTTACCGATGGCTACCCTGATCAATTTGGCGGGCCTATGGGCAAAAAGTTCAAGTCTAGCCAGCTCCGCAAGTTGCTGCTCACCATTCACCAGCTACCTCTGGCCCAGCAAAAGGAAACCCTCAACCAAACCTTTGAGGCTTGGAAAAGGGGAAGCAAGTTGGGGCAAATCGACGATGTAACGATTGTCTGTGTAAAGATATCCTAGGCCTAACCTACCAAGAGCCTTACAGGTAAACTTACTTGCTGGCCATCTTCAAAAAGGGAGCTCCCAAATGGGTAATTATGGATTGGGCGTAGTCCTCGCTTTTGCGATACGAATCGTTCAAAAACTGATTCCAAATAGGCCCCCAATCCGAATCATTAGACAGTAAAAAGCCCAATTCTTCATCGAAGTACTCCATGAGGTCCACATTGTGCCTTTTTATGGGTAAGCGTTCCTTTACTACATGATAGAAGGTGGTAAACTCAAGAATAGAGAAGTAGTCTGGTGAAGTCGTTAAATCTTCTACGATCTCTTTTTCAGAATCTCGAAATTCAATATTCATGTCAGGGTAGTGCATATTCTTGATGTGCCGCATATACCCTTCGTTAGTCGAGCCCTTCAGTACCAAGGCAGTCTTTCCCGTCAAAACGGTTTCCAGGTTGTCCCAACTAGAGGTAACTGTAGCAGAACTATTGGACACCAGTACCAGCATATTCTGCAGATAATAGGGGGTAAACTTCATGCTCTTTTTCCTCTCTTCGGTGATGGAAACCGCAGATACCCCTACCACATTCTCGCCCGTGAGGGTGTTATTCATAAAAGCTCCAAAGGCATTCGCTCCCCCTTGGTAATCTATGGATACCTCTACCCCATGTTCCTGTTGGAGCCATACAGCGAAGTCATCCAAAATATCCACGCACAGGCCAGCCATGTTCCCAGTAGCCTCCTGATATATAATGCCTGGCACTTCATAATAGCTGACTGCCAATGTGCCGCTGCCTTGTTGCTTCACAGTAGACCAACTATCTCCTGAGTATGATTGAGCACTGACCAGACCTGGAACTAATTGCCACACCAAAAGGGATATAAACCCATACAAAAGCTGTCTCGATAACATGATATTCACTGTCTATTTCAAATTCCTACCTCTTACAATTGCTTAAGGAAAATAACTGAACCCAGGGTGGAGCCCAAAAAAATCCTATAAACCGGACCATAAAATCGATAAATGACGATAATTAATTGGGTAAATATTGGTGATAGTCTCCGCAGAGACTGAATAGCTACGCGATTATTCTTAAGCCCTATTCATTCCCAGGATAGACTACCCTTCACTTTCCTTAGAAAAAGCATAGCATTTTTCGAAAGCAAAATACCCTAAGAGCACCTATGATTGGGAGCTCTTTTTTGTATCCATCACAAATACAGCTCAGCCCAGCCCTTGGATAAATTGGTCAATCTCTTTGGCCGTATCCCGGGCGGTTTTACCCACTCCGTACAGGGTGGCAGAAGCAAAACCCGTCCAATTGCCATAGCCCACCAACCACAGTTGAGGCTCGGCTACGGAGCGGGTCTGCCGGGTGGCGATTCTCCCCTTATCGGCCAGCCCCAAGGGATCTAAATGCGAAAGATCCGTTTTGAAACCGGTGCACCAGATTACCGCATCGAAGGCTTCTTCCGTACCCTCCTCCCAACGCACACCTTCAGGGTAAAAACTTTGAAAAGGCCGTCTGGCGTGGAGTACACCGCGAGACCGGGCTTCCTTCACCGTTTCTAGCATTACGATATCTCCAAGGGAGTAGGGCCGCTGTGCCGGGCCAGCTTTGGGATTCATGAACTTGCGGGTAGCCTCATCAAACAAAAACCGGCCATCTACCTCATCTGGCAAAAAACGCGGGGGTTCTAGCGTAACCCATTGGGTATGAGCCACCCGGGATACCTCAGCTAGAATCTGCGCCCCGGAATTCCCCCCTCCTACTACCAGCACCCGTTTGCCCACAAATCCATCCGGCCGGCGATAGGCCGCCGAATGGAGTTGCTGCCCCAGGAAAGCTTCCTGCCCATAGCTTGGAATGAAAGGGTGATGAGCGCCCCCGGTAGCACTCACAACCGTACGGCTGTGGTAAAGGCCCCGGTCAGTTTCAATGGCAAAAAAATCGTCCTGTTTACGGACAGCCCGTACGCGAACGGGACGTTCTACAGGAAACCCGTACCTGCCTTCATACGCAGTCAGGTACTCGATCACTTCCGATTTGTCAGGGTACGGATGAGGCCCAATGGGCATCCGCCAGCCGGAAAGCGTACTGTGCCCGTGGGGAGAGAACAGCTTGAGGCTATCCCAGGTATGAAGCCAGCTACCTCCAGGGCTGTCCTCAGCATCCAGAATGAGAAAATCTAACTTGTACCTACGCAAGAAATAGGCTACCGAAAGACCTGCCTGCCCCCCACCGATGATAATGGTATCGTGGATTTTCATGCTTGTTGCTGCTTAGTCTGGACTCCTCATAAAAGGGCGAACCGGCAATTAGTTCCTATTGCAACCTAGAATACTAAAAAACACCCAGGCTCAGGCCCATCAAGCAACATTGCGCTGGTGCACATATTTGCGGTAGTCCGTAGGCTTGTGCCCTTCTATTTTTTTGAACGTGCTGCAAAAGTACTCGTAGGAATTGAATCCACAGTGGAAGGCAATTTCTTGCAAACTCAGTTTATCCTTTTGGATGAGGACCTTGGTCCGCTTGATTCTTTCCTGCATCACGTACTCAATCGGGCTTAGGCCGGTGGCTTCTTTGAAGACCTTGAAAAAGGTAGTCTGCCCCAAGCCTGCCACCTCCGCCAACGAATGGGTAGTGAGTTTTCTGCCCAAATCACGATCTATGTGGCGCATCACCTTGCCTATGCGCTCATCCTTTACACTTGCCTGAAAGTTCTCTTTCAAGAGCAATAGCGCTTCCGTGCTAAACAGACGATAGAGCATCTCCCGAATGATAAGCTCTTCGATCATTTCCTTACCGGGAGAGGAGTCCTTACGCGTGGTGTCATAGAGCCTAACAAAGGCCTGAATCAATTGCTGATCGTTGGAAAGAAAATAGGGAGTATTAATCTCGGACCTCCTATTGAACAGCAAGTGATGGTCTGTCTGGGAATGAACTAATTCCTCATAGACGGTCTGTACAAAGGATGGCTTTAGCTCTAAAACCAAACACTTTGTAGGGTTGTAAACTGAAGCATTGGGTATAGAAACGGTGTTGAGGCCTTCTTTTTCAGGAATGAAAAATGTGCCCGGAAAGAACTCCAAAGTTAGGTGG
>JBCBHI010000196.1:0-7733 GCA_038525885.1 Bacteroidota bacterium | reverse complement strand
GCGTATCTGGATCTGATCCCCGGGGGACCCACGGAGGGAGTGTTCATTGCTGGGTTTGACCAGGCTTTTGCCGAGCCTACTTTGTTCAAAACTCCTTTGGATTTTGATCACTGCCGCAATCGGCAACCTGATTATGGCGACCACTCGGAGTTCTCACCAGAGGATCCGCAGGGAGTAAACCGCAGGGAATTGCATGTGAATCAGTCGGCCCTGAGTCTTACAGCTACCGCCACCTTCGACACTACCTTGGTTTGTGAGCGTACGGTATTTCCACGCGGTGGAGTAGGGGAGTCGGGCTCCGAGTTGGCAAGCCCTTGGGCAGCAGGGCTTGACTTGCAGGTGTACCCCAACCCGGCCGTTGGGCAAGTGTCGGTTTCATGGGTAGCGGATGCCCAGCAGGAGACGCACCTTCGGGTGATTGCCCTAACGGGAGCCGTAGTGCAGGAATTCCGTGTGGCTCCGGTTACTGCCCAATGGCAGTTGCAAGATTTGCCCTCGGGCTGGTACCGGGTGCAGATACAGCAGGGAGCCCACTCACAAAGCCAATTGCTGCGCATTCACTAAACAGAATCAATGTAACCAGGCTAATAGTTGGATATAGGCACGCCACCTGCTCTCCTAGGTGAGGGTGGGTGGTTTTTTGTTAGGCCTGGCTGCAGGATGGTAGGATTGGGTCCTGTAGGGGGGCGTTTCATGAAACACCCCCCTACAGGACCTCTACCAAAAGTGGTTCTATCCATAAAGACGATATTTTTATGATCCCGAACCCAAGTTTTACAATCTCCTAAGGACCTGTTGGCAACAATTGATTGAATAATAAAAGTAGGGTTAGGACTTAACCTCTTAGCTGAGCAGTTTCAGAGGGTTTGGCTTGATTCTGATTGTGGTCGAATTGGGCTAAAGCCCCTTTTTTTGTAGATTTCTTTACCATCCGGCCTGCTAGGCGCGGCTTCAGCAGGATGGCTTTGAAGAGAGGTTAATAAGCTCAAGGTTGATCCCAAAAGGACTTCGACATGGAGCATCGGAATTGTTCTTTAGGAATATCAAAGTATGCAGAACAAAAGGTCCAGGTTTTGGTATCCAGAGAACGGCATTGGGTACTCAATTCGCCTAGTTTTTCCCGGCCATAGAAGGCTTTTATGGATTGAAAATCTGCCAAAGTCCCGTACATCATAACCCGCTCAGCTAGCCACCGGGCATGGGTATCAGGGTTCACCTTCTCTTTGGAAGTATCCCAAAATATCCGAACCGATAATTTCTGAATAAGCGGGTTCATCACCTGAAGGTACAGTATCCTACGGATTTTAGTTTCTTCAATTCATAAGCAGGGGGCGTCTGTTTGCCTCTGAAGCTTGCGCAATTCGCCATTAGTGGAGAGGCAAGCTCGGAGGATCCTGACTTTTTCTAAAAGGCCTCTTAGATGTAAAAAAATGCGCGGATCGAGATTTCACTGGTTATCCCCCTAAGGGATTCAGTTTCTCTGCTACTTTTTTGAAATAGTATTTTTGGAACCAAACAGGAATTCTTGAATTATCTGGAGTGGTCCAATTTTTCTGATCCCCAGTGACTTTGAAGTGAGCAAAAAGCCGGTGAGAGCCCCCATCATCAGAGTTGTCAAAAAAGTAAGCTTGGTAGGCCAACTGAGCCGCATCATATAGTAGATCAAGAGAACGGAAATAACGAGATTCAATTTTTTCAGCGGGTACGTCATGCCCGCCCATTGGTACTCGTATATGTTTTACCCGGAATTTATTGATTTCGGGATCCTCTGTAGCCACATAATATAAATAGACCTTATACCCAGCTTCCTTCGCCCTTCTCATGATATCTAGCTTTGAAGGATGACTAAAAACCGTTTCAAAAGAAAATCTCTGGTGTTGACTGAGTAGAATTTCACGGAATATATAGGCGATCATTTGTGCTACGGGCTCAACCCATTCTGGCTTATGCAGAACAATGGCACTAGAATTCACTTGAAGAAATCCCTTCAGGGTATCGGTGGAAAGTTGCTCGTTTAATAGGCCTGAACTTTCCAGAATATTTAGAATTTGATCAATGGTAAGCTGCAACCCGAACTGATCCAGTGGGATTCCACCTTCTTTCAGCATGAAAGCCAATTCATCTGCATTAATATAAGTGCCAAAGCCAATGGGAGTCCCATTGGGTCTGGCATCACGAACAGCCTTAATTATTGTGCTTTTACCAGAACCATTCGGACCCGCGAACACGCGTAGCCGTAGTTGCTGCTGAGGTTGATTTTCAATCAAAAAGGGGATTTTTCGGTAGCTCTACAGATTCAACAGGTTTTATCTTTTCAATGCTTCCATCAGCATTTTCTTTCACAATCCATCCGTCTTTTGCACGAATGACATAACCCGCGATTTCCATAGCCTCTTTGGAAGCTTGATCTAATGCCTGGTTGGACCAGGTGCGCAACCGTCGCGTGGTTAAATATTCTTCATTGGTAGAGTAACCCATAATTATAATACCTCTAAATGTGGTGGGCAGTTGATGAATGTACAAAAAACATAGTTTTTACAGAAAATGCTGGCTCCCTTTTCCCTTTTGGGTTTACTAAGCGCGACCGATTTTCTTACTGTCTATTCAACCCCGAATGAATTCGGGGCCTACATTATGTCGTCGCTCCGCGACTGATAAATATGCGTGGAGGCTTACTTTACAGCGCATCCTCTTGCTACTCCTTTCTTTACCTATACACACCCTTTTAATAAAAATCTCCGCTTTCTCCGAGCCTACTCCGTGCACTCTGTGTTCCTCTTTTTTCCGCAGACAAGCAGTTTTGTCGCTTTGTTCTTGCCTTTAGCATATGGGCCACTCTTTTTGCAGTGGAGGGAAGTTAGCACTCAATCGCCCTGAATCCACGAGGAGCTTCATTTCACTTCCCGGCATTCCGTAGTAACTTCGGGCAAATTTGGCCGGACGTATGCGCGAGGACTACCTATCAGGAGAAGACGAAAACTACACCCCCAGCGAGAAGGACATCGACCGGGCCCTGCGGCCGCTGGCCTTTGAGGATTTTAGCGGGCAGCAGAAGGTGACCGACAACCTGAAGATCTTTGTACAGGCAGCGCGCCTGCGCAACGAGCCACTGGACCACGTGTTGCTGCACGGCCCTCCCGGTCTGGGCAAGACTACCCTGTCACACATCATTGCCAACGAGCTAGGTACCAACATCAAAATCACTTCCGGGCCAGTGCTTGACAAGCCGGGAGACCTGGCGGGACTGCTGACCAACTTGGAGGACCACGATGTGCTCTTCATCGATGAGATCCATCGGCTAAATCCGGTGGTGGAAGAGTACCTATACTCGGCCATGGAGGACTACCGGATTGACATCATGCTGGATACGGGGCCCAATGCCCGCACGGTGCAGATTGCGCTCAATCCCTTTACGCTGATAGGGGCTACTACCCGCTCGGGCCTGCTAACTTCCCCACTGCGGGCGCGCTTTGGCATCAACAGCCGCCTGGAGTACTACGACGCCAAAACGCTCACGGGCATCGTGATGCGTTCCTCGGATATCCTGAATACACCCATCGACGATCCGGCGGCGTATGAGATAGCCCGCCGTAGCCGGGGCACACCCCGGATTGCCAACAACTTGCTGCGCCGTACGCGCGACTTCGCGCAGATCAAAGGCAGCGGCACCATTACTCAGGAGATAGCCCGTATGGCGCTGGATGCGCTGGATGTGGACGAGCACGGCCTGGACGAGATGGATAACCGCATTTTGCAGACCATCATTGAGAAGTTCAAGGGCGGTCCGGTGGGGCTTACTACCATTGCCACGGCCTGTGGCGAAGAGGCCGAGACGATTGAGGAGGTGTACGAGCCCTTCCTGATTCAGGAAGGCTACCTGATGCGTACCCCCCGTGGCCGCCAGGCAACGGAACAGGCGTATCGCCACCTAGGCATCATACCACCCACCCGTACGGGCACCTTGTTCGATTAAGCGAATGAATCTTTAACCCACCGCAGTACCCTTGTCCAACTTCTTCGAAACACGTATTGAGTTCCTGAAAGGCGTAGGCCCACAAAAGGCCGCCTTGCTCAACAAGGAGTTGGAAATTTTCACTTACGGCGACCTCATACAGCACTACCCTTTCCGGTATGAGGACCGTAGCAAGTTCTACACGGTACGCGAGGTACACGGTGACATGCCCTACGTGCAGCTGCGCGGGCAAATCACCAAGCTAGGGCTGGTAGGCCAGGCCAGAGGTCAGCGGCTGGTAGCCGAGTTCACGGATGATACCGGTACCATAGAACTGGTATGGTTTCGTGGGGTAGAGTGGATGCGCAAAAAGTTGCGCATGGGACTGGACTACGTGGTGTTCGGCAAGCCCAATGCCTTTGGCCGCAAGGTGAGCCTGCCGCACCCTGAACTGGAGCCGCTCTCCTTTGCGAGTGAGCACCAAAAGGGCCTGATGCCCATCTACAGCAGTACCGAAAAGCTGCGCGCGAAGTATTTGGATACGAAGGGCATTGCTAAGCTCACCCAAGCCCTGCTGGAGGTAGCCAAGCCACAAATAGCCGAGACCCTGCCGGAAGCGCTGGTGGAGCACTACAAGTTGGTATCCAAGGCCGAGGCCCTGTACCAGATGCACGTGCCTACGAGTCACGAAGCTCTGAATCAAGCCTTGTTCCGGCTGAAATTCGAAGAGTTCTTTTACATCCAGCTGCGGCTATTCAAACTGAAGCTAAGCAAGACGGAGAAGTTTAAAGGCATTGTGCTCAACCAAGTGCAGCTGCTTACGGAGTTCTACGAAAAGCACCTGCCTTTTACCCTTACGGGTGCCCAAAAGCGGGTGATTCGGGAGATATATGCGGATGTGAAAAGCGGGCAGCAAATGAACCGCCTGCTGCAGGGGGATGTGGGCAGTGGGAAAACCATGGTGGCCTTTATCACGATGCTGATTGCCGCGGGGAGTGGCTTCCAGAGTGCTCTGGTAGCGCCTACTCAGATTCTGGCCGAACAGCACTACCGCGGACTGACGCCCTTTGCTGAGCAAATGGGCCTGCGTATTGCCATGCTCACCGGAGCTACTAAGCAAGCCGAGCGCAAAGAGCTGCATCGGCTACTGCGAGGGGGTGATTTGCACCTGCTGGTGGGTACCCATGCGCTGTTTGAGAACAGTGTGAAGTTCAAACGCCTGGGTTTGGCGATTGTGGACGAACAACACCGTTTTGGAGTAGCCCAACGGGCTTCGCTCTGGCAGAAGACGGACGAGGGCTACCCCCACGTGCTGGTGATGACGGCCACGCCCATCCCGCGCACGCTGGCCATGACGCTCTATGGCGATTTGGATGTGAGTGTGATTGATGAGCTACCCGCCGGGCGTAAGCCCATCCAAACCCAACACCTGACCGACAAAGCTCGGCTGCGGGTGCAGGGTTTTCTGAAGAAAGAAATTGAAGCAGGCCGTCAGGCCTACGTGGTGTATCCGCTCATTGAGGAAAGCTCCACGCTAGACCTGAAAGACCTTATGGATGGCTACGAGAGCATCTGCCGGGCGTTTCCGCAATACCCCATTAGCATTGTGCATGGCCGCATGAAACCCGAGGACAAGGACTGGGAGATGCAGCGCTTTGTGAAGGGTGAGACCAAAATCATGGTGGCTACCACGGTGATTGAGGTAGGGGTGAATGTGCCCAATGCCTCCATAATGGTGATAGAAAATGCCGAACGTTTTGGACTGGCCCAGTTGCACCAGTTGCGTGGCCGGGTAGGGCGGGGCGCCGAGCAGAGCTACTGCATCCTGATGAGCAAGGACAAGCTAAGCAAGGAGGGGAAGGTACGCCTGGACACCATGGTGCGCACTACCGATGGATTTGAGATTGCGGAAGTAGACCTGAAACTGCGCGGCCCTGGCGACATTGAGGGTACGCAGCAAAGCGGTATTGCTGATCTGTTGGTGGCTGATATTGCGAAGGACGGGGACATATTGCAGGAAGCCCGCCACGCCGCCAAACAGGTACTGGATGCGGACCCTACCTTGGAGAAACCAGAGAACCAACCGATCCAACGGCAGATTGCCTCCCTGAAGAAAAATGTGGTGAACTGGAGCCGGGTTTCTTAGGAATCTGGGTTTAGGGCCATTGCAATATGTTGATATTGAGCGGGTAGTTGATTTTGCGTGAGGGACGCAAGGCATTGTGTGAGCTCACCAAGTGGGGTCATCGAGTCCATTCCGCTGGGACTGAGGCGGTCCGGTGGACCGGGACTCGAAGTCCGCGGAATCCTCTGGCCCCACTTGGTAGCGAGTGCCGACGGCCCGACCCCGTCGCCCAAAGCCCGCAAAAGCGGGCGACGGCAGAGGGGACACGCCCTATTGCCCTAACTGCCCCAGTAGCTCGTTCTTTTTGCTGGCCGAAACCGGTAACTCGCGTTGGTTGGAGAGGGTGACGTAGCCCCCTTTACCCTTGGTGTATTTGGTGACGTTTTCCAGGTTGACGAGGAAGGACTTGTGGATGCGCAAAAAGCCCAAGGGCTCTAAGATGCTTTGGTAATGTTTCAAGGTGCGGCAAATCAGCTGCGTGCCGCCCTCCACCAAGTGGAACAGCGTGAAATTATCCTGGGCTTCGCAGTAGAGAATTTCTTCGGCGCGAATGATTTCCAGGCCTTCCATCACCGGCAGGACAATTTTGGTTTTCTGTTTTTGGGTGATGTGGATGTTCTCTAGTAGTATTTGGGTAGAACTGACGGAGGCTTGGGTTTTGATTTGCTGAGCTACCTTGTCTACAGCCGCCACCAACTCTTCGATATCTATGGGCTTCAGAATGTAGTGGGCCGCGCTGTACTGGATGGCCCGGAGGGCATAGTGGCTAAATGCCGTCACGAATATGGTTTGGAAAGTAACATGGTCCAGCGAAGCCAGCAGGTCAAATCCATTGCCACGGGGCATTTCTACATCCAGAAAGACGAGATCAGGCTGGTGCTGCTCTATCATGGCCTTCCCTTCGGTTATTTGGCTGGCCACTCCTGCTACTTCCACCTGCGGACAATACTCCCCCAGGTAATTGACCAGTGCCTCCTGGCCGGCCGCTTCGTCTTCTACAATGATACACCTCAGCATAGGTCAGGTCATTTCTTCGGTGAGGGCCAGGGGTATTTTGATAACCACCTCGGTTCCCGGATGGCTGCCACTGGTGAGGTCAGCAATTTGCACCGTAATGGGCTGTTTGTAGAGCCGATTGAGTAAGGTTATCCGTTCCTCCGTGTTTTTCATACCCATCGAATTGTGCTGCTTTTGGTTAGCGGTTTTCAATTTCTGGGACTGTGCTCTGCCAATGCCGTCGTCCGTAATCCTGAGGACCAGATGGGTCTCGTTTTGCTCAAAGGAGACCAACAGCTGCCCCATACTTTCCTTGTACCGCAGGCCATGCCAAATGGCATTTTCTATGTACGGCTGTACCAGCATGGGGGGTATCCTATGCTGGTGCGGAGTAATGCTGTCGGCTACGTTGAATTGATAGTTAAACCGGTCCTGAAATCGAACATGCTCCAACTTAAGATAAAGAGACATGGCGGATAATTCTTCATCCAGGGGGACAAAGTCTTTAGCAGAGTTGTCTAGTACCATCCGCATCATCCTGGAGAAGTCCGTAAGGTATTTGTTCGCTTCGCGGGTTTCCTGACTCGCTATAAAGCCATTTATAGAGTTGAGGGAATTGAAGATGAAGTGAGGATTCATTTGGCTGCGCAGCGATTTCAA
>JBCBHI010000195.1:0-7747 GCA_038525885.1 Bacteroidota bacterium | reverse complement strand
GGTGGATGCCGGTGTAGTAGTTGTGGTTGAGCGAAAAGCCACGGCTGTAGTAAGGGATGGAGGTAGTGAGGTATTCCGGGCGGGGACTCACCTCAAATTTCCGCTTGTTGATGGACCCCATCAAACCCAGGGTTTCTGGGTGCGTGGAGGTCTCTGGGTGGAGGCGCTGCAGGATAGTTTCCGCAGCTTGGAAGTGCTCCATGGCTTCCTCGGCACTACTGTGTGGCTGGCGGTAGGTGGCAATGCACAGCTGGTGGGTAAAGTATTCGTCGTGTGGCGAGAGCTCCTGACCGCGACGGTAATACTGGATGGCTTCCACAAATTCTTTCGCAAACAAAGCCTGATCTCCACAGGTACGCAATTCGTCTAGCGACAGGTCTTGATTGGTACCGGGCTCAGAGGGGATGAGAATTTCTTCATTTGCCTCTATACTAGAATCCTCCCTTTTGTAGCGAGCCACCATCTTATTTCGCTTGGGGCTCTCGGCCATCGAAGGAGGCTGCAGTTTTTGCAGAAAGGTATAGACCGGGCTATCTACCGCAGGGCTATCCAGGATGGTCTTCACCAACTTTTTCAGCTTGGGACGAAACTCCTCTACGGCACTCATGCCGATGTCATCCCCCATGTGGGTGTAGGTCAGCACAAAATTGTGCGAAAAGTCAAAGGGGAAGTTCAATTTGTCCTCCGCAATGATGATGGTGGAATGCGGCCTAAGGGCATGGCGCACGCCCAGCTCGTAAATGGCATTGGGGTTGAGCGTAGAGATATCGGCAACCACCACATCCGCCTGCAAAATCTGCTCATACATGGGCACATCAATGATTTGGTTATGCACCAATTCACTGGCCCGGTTGCAGGTAATGCCCAACTCCTCAAACACCGGCTGAATCAGGTATTTGAAGGTCTTATCCAAGTCTAAGATTCGGGAGGTATCCCGGTCCTTTTTCTTACCAAATCCGGTGATGACAAAACAGGTCTTGTCGGAGTAGTTCATACGGTCGTTTTTAGACTACTCGGCAATATTACTGGATCGACTTGGCTTTTGCAGCCATAGCCCGTTTTTAGAGTGTATTTGTTGTTTTGAGCAGAAAGGGAATCATGTTTGTTCACAAAACAACTGATTTCGGTCATATGAAACTTATTCCATATCCCATGGCTTGGGATCACGTGAGGTATGGAAAACAGAAACAACTTGGACTTCGTCCTTTGTGGCCCGATATAGAATTACATAGGGGAAAGTAGGCAAGACATACCCCCGAAAAGATGGATGCCAGTATCGAAAAACAAGGGAGTTTTTAGCGATTTGCTGAAAGGCATTTTCTATATGTTCCAAAAACCTTTCTCCCAAACCATCTTGCTGATCTTCATACCAATTGTAAGCATCATCAATGTCCAACTCGGCCTCTGGGGTCAGTTGAAGATTATGTTGCTTCATGCCGACGCTTACGGATATTGGACTTTGCCTCTTCCCAAGATGACCATTGGGTTTCTCCTGCTTCTAGCTTTTTCAAGCGCCTATCCAGTTCCTTTTTTTGAGCTTCGGACAACATCCCTTCACTCAGTAAGGTCTGCACTGCCTCCAATTTTTCTAGGGATTCTTCTTGCTCAATCAAGGAATGAAGTTGCGCTTTAAGCTCTACTACCGTCATATCTTAAAGATACGGAAAAGGGGAAGAATGGGTGGCTCTAACTATTGAACCAAAGTTCTTTTACTTCACCCATACGAATGAAATTTAGTCTATGCATTATTAGTTTGCAGGCGCAACAACATACACTCTCTTCATAATTCTTAAACTCAAAACAACTGATGAATATCCTTTTGCGAGTTGCCTTGGCCACGGCACTGCTCACCCTTTCCTATTCCCTTCACGCCCAATCGCTCCATGCCATTCCTCTGGAATCTGGTATGCATTTGGAAAAATCCATTTCGGCGGACGAATATCATATCTACTCCATCGACCTGGAAAACGGCATGGCCCTAGTGGGCGAGTTGCAACAGCAGGGTATTCGGCTAGTGATCGACGTTATGGACACCAACGGTAACCTGGCACGGCAGATTCGCGGCCCCAGGAGTGTCGATGGCACGGTAGAAATTGATTTCACAGCTCCGGCTACAGGCCGATACACGCTCACCGTGCGGTCGCTAGATTCGGAAGAAGCTGCAGGGGCCTACAGGCTGCGCGTCACTGAGTTAGTGGGTTTAGCAGACAATACGCTGCGAGCTATGAAACGGGAGCTACCCACCGAAACCCTGTTCAAGCTGTGGGAAGCCTCACTTACTGACCCTGCCGCCGTAGAGTCATTCTTGGACCAACACGAACAGCAGCACCTGATTGAGCCCATTGAGGGCAATGAGGGGGCTATGCTGGTGACTTACTTCTGCGTGCCCAGCCCCAACACCGAATATGTAATGCTAAGCGGCGGCCCAGATTTCCTGGGCCTGCGTTTTCAGCGGTTGCCCAATACCGAGTTGTATTTTGTAACCCAGCAGGTGCCCAAGGACGCCCGCTTTTCCTATGGCTTTAACTATTTTCTACTAGAGAAAGCCGGACCGAACGGTGAGGTAGAACGGCGCGAAGTGGAGCACGCCTATGATGGGGTGGTAGAAATGCCCGATGCCCCAGCACAGCCCTATATAACACTGCGCATGGGGGTAACTGCCGGCGCGATAATGCCTACCTCGCTGACTAGCGAAATCATGGGAGAAGAGCGCAACATCACCATCCATACTCCGGCTAACTACGATGCTTCTCAGCCCCACAACCTGCTCATAGTGCTAGATGGCGAGACCAATGGTGGCCGCCCAGGACGACGAGCTCGTATCCCCGCTCCTACCATTTTGGACAACCTGATGGCGGAGGAGAAAATCAGCCCTACGGTAACGGTGCTGGTGTGGAACATGCGAGGGCGCAGTCAGCTGATGCTAAGGGAAGACTAAGGCGACTTCATCGCCGAGGAGTTAGTGCCCTACATGCGAGAAAACTACCACCTCTACCCTACCCCAGAGCACGTGGTCATCTCAGGCTTTAGCCGGGGCGGCTTTGCGGCCAGCTACACCGCACTGCGGCACCCTACTGTCATCGGCAATGTGCTTTCACAGTCTGGCTCCTACTGGATCAAAGGGACCGAAGACGAAAACCACTGGATATACCCCGAAGACGACGGCTTGCTTATCAAGCTCTACAAGGAGCACGACCGCGTACCTGTGCAATTCTACATGGACGTAGGCCTATATGATGCGGGCGTCAGTATGCTAGGCATGAACCGCCAGTTTCGGGATATACTGCTGGTGAAAGGGTACACCGTAGACTACCGTGAGTTCAAAGGCGGGCATAGCTATGTCAACTGGCGCGGTACGCTATCCGATGGATTAATTTCGCTATTAGGTACCGATGGAAATTAGCAGCTGAAGGCAGCTGTAAGGTTGTGATGTCTAAACACAATGAATAGAATAGGGCTGTCAGGTTAGTATTTCTTAAAGCCCTATAACCCCTCCCATACCCCATTACTTCACAATTGTGAATTAGAAAAAGCGGTCAGACACCTAGGTTTGCTTCCAGCTTCATCTTTCTTCCTGCCCTAGTTTTTCCATGATGGAAAACTTAGGTACAAGAAAGATATACGAACGCTTGGTGGTCAATTCCTAACAAAGCAAACCGCATGAAAAGAATCAAAACAGCCTGTATCATCGCCAGCAGTCTACTGGTGATCATCGCCCTTTTTCATGGAAGTGGGATCAATTATGTATCGGAATTGGTAGAAAACTCGGATGCTGATGATTTGATAAAAAGCATATTCCCCGTGCTCTTTATACTACCCACCTTGCAGCTACTCGGCTTGGCTATTTTTGGTTGGGTAGCTACTACCTTGAAACATCAGGCCAACAAAATCCTGATCCCGCTCTCCCTCCTGGTTCTGGCCGATGCCCTTTTAGCTTTTTACCTAAATGCCACTGTCCCAGGGATAATCTTGCTGATCCCGGCGGCACTTTTTATGCTATCAGCCTATACAAATTCCAAACAGCAGCCTGCTCAAGAATAAGAGAACATGCAAACCTTGGGACCTATCTCCAGAGAGGACACGGTAGAGAATCAGCCCATGGTCAAGCCCAAGCAGAGCTACTCCAGATTAGGGAAAAGCTCTGCTTGGGACTGGAACCAACCGTCGTTCGGACTTTTGGTCAAGTGCCAGTTCCCCATAAACCGACTTACGTAAAAAAACGTAGATTGGGAAGAATGAGCGTACGAGAGTAGGTCACTCGAAAGCACAGGTCAGCAACAACCAAGGGAAGCATGAAAATCTTAACCAAGGGTAAGTACTACGGGTCCATGGTGGACGAACAGGACACGAATGGCATTCTGTTTTCGGAGTATGATTACCTAGACCCCAGAACGGACTGGCACTACCATGAGAATCCGTACTTTATGTATGTGCTACAGGGAGACCTGTACGATGTAAACAAGCAGCGCAAAACCACCTGCCCCCCGGGCAGCTTTCTACTGCACAACTGGCAAGAGCCCCACTTCAATACCAAGGAGTCTACCTACGCCCGGGGCTTTCATATCGAATTCGAAAGAAGCTGGTTTGACAGGAACAACATAGACCTCTCACTCTGGGAGGGTAGCCAGCTAATTCAGAATCCCAAGCTCCACCATATACTTGCCAAGCTCTATGCAGAATTCCGCTGTGGGGACGTATATTCGGTGATCTCTCGCGAACTGCTCATTGCCCAATTGTGTGAGCAAATTGATAAGGAAACGGTCTATCGGTACGAAAAGAATCCCCCTTGGCTAAAGTCCTTGATAGAAATCATTCATAACACCCGAGAACCTTTTTCCTTGAAATCTCTTTCGCAGCAGTTGGGTATTCATCCGGGGCACCTTTCGCGAGCCATCCCCCAATACTTTTCTACCACCTTGGGCGATTATATCCGGCAAGTAAAAGTGAAGCAGGCCGTAGATTGCATGCTGACCTCCAGAAACTCGCTAGCTACCATTGCCTACGACTGCGGTTTCTCTGACCAAAGCCATTTCACCCGTACCTTCAAGAGCTACCTGGGCATGACCCCGAAGACCTTCCTGAGGAAATGTGGGTGATGTGAATTTCATTCTATTTTGGAGCAGCTTGCTGGCTTAGTTTTGCCTTAGGTCAAAAACAAACGCAACATCTATGAGAAATTTCGCCATCACACTGCTGTTCAGTGCAGCGGCCATTGCTTCCTGCGCGCAACCTTCTGCCCGCCAAGCCTCAGATTTTGTACCCGACAACGGCATTACTAGCCCCATGCACGGAGCCAATGTGGGTCACATCCGTTTCCTGGACAACACCCGGCCCTTGTCTGAAAACCAGGAGAGTGACTTCCTGGCCACCTTTGAGGTACTGCCTTCCAGTGATTTGAATTTTTCGGCCTTCCTGGACCGTTCCCTAGCCAACCATTTGCACGAACTGGACCCATCACTTTCTCCCGAACAGTTGGTAGAAAAGGGGAATTACCAATTCTCTTTCTACGTAGACGAGGCCTTGATCTACACCGAAAACTTACACCCAGCTGCGAATACTCCCACCCAGAAAATGGAGGAAACGGTCTTGCGTAGGCCCTTCATTAGCAGCACCGACGCTGACTCTTGGGGGCGCTTTCTTTGGAATCGGTTCTACTACCGCAGGGGAGGCAAAGCCGCACTAAAAAAGGGCATTCATACCCTGAAGGTGGAAATACGGCCCTATTTGAAAACCGACCAGCTGATGGTGGGTGACTTATTAGCAGCCGGAGAAATACGCCTACAGTGGGGCGAGCCAGCCCCGGTACCGGAGGAGCAAAAAGCCATCCAAGCCATACAGCCCAATAGCGGCTGGGAAGTATCAGGCGCTGGGTACGACACGGAAAAGATCCGTGCGCTGAATGAGAAAATCGCCCAAAGTGTGTTCAAAAACATCGCGAGCATCGTGGTGATCAAAGAGGGCGAGCTTCTACTAGAAGAATACTTCAACGGAGCCAACCGGAATACCCTGCACGACACTCGCTCGGTAGGCAAATCCTTCGCCTCAACCGTGGCCGGTATTGCCTTGGAAGAGGGGCATCTGCAGAGTACCCAGCAGACCCTGGATGAATTTTATGAGCTTTCGGCCTTCTCCAATTCTTCTCCCGAAAAAGGAGAAGTGACCCTGCAAAACCTACTCACCATGAGCGCAGGTTTCCTGGGCAACGATGATGACTATGATTCGCCAGGAAATGAGGAGTACATGTACCCTACGGACAACTGGGTGAAATTTGGCTTGGATCTGCCGATGGATGAGGCAGTGACGCGGGGCCAAAACTGGCAATATTTCACGGCCGGGGTGGTGATATTGGGTGATATCCTCCACCAGACCGTACCCGGTGGGCTGGAAAAATATGCAGACGAAAAGCTGTTTCGTCCCATGGGCATTACCAACTACCAATGGCCGCACACCCCCCAGGGGGTAGCGAGTACGGCCGGGGGCCTTCAGTTGACCGCTCTTGACTTTGCTAAGTACGGTCAGCTATACAAAAACGGAGGAACTTGGAACGGCCAACAAATTCTAACCTCGGATTGGGTACAGGAGTCCTTTACCAACTACTTCGCTGGCGCAGAGACCCCAGGCTACGGTTACCTGTTCTGGAACCACCAATACACCGTAGGCGATGAAACTTACGAAGTCTTCCAATGTAGCGGCAACGGGGGTAACAAGGTCATTGTGTTCGAGGAGCAGGACATGGTTATCGTAGTTACCGCCACGGCCTACGGGCAGTCTTATGCCCATCCGCAGGTATACCAGATGCTGGAGGAATACATCCTCCCGGCGGTGCTAGATTAAACTATTCTGGGGGCTAAGCCTAAGAAAAGGGGAACACAGAGTACCCAGAGTAGGCCCGGAGAAAGCAGAGGGTTTTGTGCAAAATTCTCTGCAGCAGGGCAATGAGATAAGGTAGCCCCGGATTCATCCGGGGCGCTCTAGCTTAGGCATCGGTGGCGTGGAACGTGTCACGGAGGGTCAGAAGCTCACAGCTAGTCAGTTCGTGGTGGCTACCGAGGTCCTTCGCTGTCGCTCCGGATGACCTTTGGGCTAGATTGACTGAAAATCAGGATTATGGAGGAAACGGGTCTGACCGATATCTGCATTGTGAAAGACCGGTCAGACCCGTGCAAGTCCCATACCGCTTTTTGTATTTGGCTGCCAAAATTTAAATCTCGAAACCTGAATTCAGGAGAAGGTTTGGGCGTATCCCTCGCCGTCGCCCGCTATTGCGGGGTTGGGTCGCGCTGGGCGGCAATCCGCTGCCGGCACTCGCCCGGGGCGCCCAGCCTGCCTACCCCATGCCCTCTGGGCCCAGCAACGGGCTTAAATAAAGCGGGGCCGCCCAGGCCTCTATCGCTTACGCATGAATCTTAACTTGCTGATTACCAATTCATTAATTATGTGTCTTAACCCGAACTCAGGTTGGAAAGGAACTTTCAAACCCACATAGAGAGAGATAAACAAGCCACCACCTCCGAATAACCACCCACCCAAGCCGAAACTGTACGGTTTTAGTGTACGATACTGTACACTATCGTACACATTTTCCTGTTCGCTAATAACACCCCAAACACAAAACCCTAACTATCAGCAACTTGTAATTTTTGGCACGGCAATAGTATTAAAGGATGCAACGGTCAAAAACACAAAAGCTAGGACACATGAAAAAGGCATTAATTCGTCCTGAGCATTGTATACTTTCACCGTTTGG
>JBCBHI010000194.1:0-7749 GCA_038525885.1 Bacteroidota bacterium | reverse complement strand
ATCTTGCTTCCCTATTTCTTTAGCATGCCCTTGCTCCTCAGGTACCGCTCCGGGTAAAAAACGGCCTGGATCAGGTTGTATTCCAATTGGGAGAATTGGAAGGGCTGGCCGTCTACCTCAAACTGAGCAAAGGGATACCAGCGCAAACTGGTGCGCAGGATCAAAGCCTCGTCCGTCTTGCCCGGTACTATGTCCCAACCAAAACTAAGCCCAGGTTCCCATGATTGGTGTACTAGGCTGCGCTGGCTGGTTTCGGTAGTTTCCTGGTAGTTCAGCCGGTCCCAAGCCACATTGAGTCCAATAAAAGGGGCAAATCCACTGAAATCCACCAGGATCTTGTTCACCTCCAGAGACAGGGACGTTTTTTGTACCTCTTGACTCACTCCATACCCCTGGGTGGCGAAGGTGGGATTGCGGAAGGATATAGCCGTGAAAAGCCCTGCCTGATTCCATTGGTAGCCTGCCGCTAGCTCTACAAAGCCCTTGGAGCTAAGCCTGGGGTCTAGGAACGGAAAAGCGGACTGGGTGTATTCTGAAGCTTGCAGGCCAAAGGAGCCGGAAGGTGCGATACCTACAAACCAGTCTCCTGGCGGCGAATCCTCTACTGCCAAGCGGGAGCGGCGTGGATACTGATTCCATCGGTCATTGACTGCCTCCTCCTTATGGTGGCTCTCCTCAAAAGTATACACAATGCCCGCTTGCAAGCTCCAACCTGGGGTCCGTATGGTTTCCACTTGCGTAGGGCTTACTGCATATTCCCAGCTGTTCTTTGGTAAAAGGTTGACTCCCAGTCTGCCTACCCAATTGCCCATGCCAAATAGCAGCCCGGCATCCGGTGCGGGTACAAAGTTGTCGGTCAGAATGGGAGCATCGTCGGGGTTTTCGTGCCGGGGCCGAAACTCTATGCCTAACCAACTGAGCCCTACATAGGGCCTGAGTTTGCCGGGCTCATAAGCCCAGGGCAGATACCGCGCCCCAGTCACCACACCATGGCTTAGCCAATAGTCGTGCTCTGGGCCATTTTGGATAGCTAAACTGCTAAAGGGGAATGTGACGTAAAATTCGGCATGGCCCCAGAAATGGAACCCACCCCAGGTAAGGTAGGGGTGTAATTTTGCGCCATGCGTAGCCATACCCAAGTCCCCGTTGGTCATCATGGCTCCTTGGAATGCAGGGGTATAGGCCATGCCCCCTTCAAAGTACGTACGCGCAAAGTCGAGCCGCTGGCGAGCGGGCTCAGGTGAGTCTTGGGCCAAAGAGAGACCCGGAATAGCTCCTGCGAATAGGAGGGCAAACAGTGCTTTTTTCATCATCCTTCGGTTTAGCAATCGTGAGCACAAGGGTCTCTTGATTGCCCGCCGAAATCAATCGGGAAAGAGGATGAAAAAACGCAGTACTAGCAAAATCATACCAAAGTATGAGATTCCAAAAATGTAGGTAATTATCTGGAAGTGAGGTTGATAAGTTCAATCTTGTTGTTTACCTGGCATTTGCGGTAAAGATTGGTAACGTGGGTCTTTACTGTAGGAATAGAGATGTGAAGCTCCTCCGAAATGGCCCGGTACGTACTCCCTTTGATGAGCAATTGGGCAATTTCCTGCTCCCGGGTGGTAAGCCCGTAAGGAGTCAATACTTCCCTGGGCATGGGGGTATCCTTGTGAAGCAGAGATAGGCGCTGTAGGTCGTCCCAAGCCTTATTGCTTGCCAGCAGTATGAAGACCAGGGGGATGGTAAGGCCTATGCTATACACTCTGGATTCGGGGGCGAGAAAGTTGACTAGTAACGAACCCGGAATCACGACCATGAGCAAGATGGAGAATATCCTTTCGGACTTTTCCAAGTGAGCGATGCGGGTCACGGGCTGGGTACGCCTCACCATTAGCATGCTAAACACCACCGCACCTCCCATGAAACCAGCAATGGTGTACTGTAACCAAGGCCAGGGGGTGGCAAACAGCGAAACCAACACCGCCCCACCTAGCAGGGCAGCTACCACGGAAACCCCTTGGCGCAAAGCCTTGGGCAGGTTGTGTTTTCGTTCCACCAGTATGTTCACAATAGTAGCATGCCCAACCAAAATCATGGCGGCTTGGGTCACAGGCATCGAGAAGGGGTCTTCGGGTAGGTTGGCCAGAAAATAAGGGAGGGTGAGCGCAACAATGAGCAAAAGCAAACTGACCGTGAGGTAAATGGTCTCGCGCATTTCCAGATTACGCCGGTAGCAGATGATCTCTAGAAATAAGGCCAAAATGATGGTGGTGTAGGCCAAGACCAATAAGATTAGCTCCAATGCTTGCATGCAAGTCAGGTTTCGCGCCGAAGATAGTGGGCCGTGGCCCAAACCTGAAATTCTATGGAGAATCCAAGGGGAAGATTCCTTCCATTTCCTTGCCCTAGCGCGCTCTTTCTCACCCGGAAAGTTCAGTAGGCATTTGCCTTATCTCTTGCATCACCTAGGTTCCTTCACCGTCAATTTCCCAACTCTGGCCCGGGGTTGATGTTAGAAGTAGGCTATTCAAAGTCTGATTCATATAAGACCTCGAAAACTACATATCTAAAGCTAGAAGTAGTGAATTTGTCTCATGGACTCCATGTAATAGCGTAATTTCAAGGCATGAAAAGTATCCTTTACCGTTCTTCTCTATTGATTCTGTTTGTTTTGCCAGCTTGCTTCTCGGTTAGAAAAAGTTTGGATGGCTACCAGGGCATCCATTTTGTGGCTCCGGAAGGATGGACCGCCAGAGGCCATAACTCATTAGTGGGGTTGTATTTTTTATCCATGGGTAGTCCGGATGATGACGCAGGTTTTATGATTACCCTGGATAAAGATGGTTCAGATCCGGCTTATCAATTGGAGAGGGAGAAGCAAAGTTCTTACCATTACAATTTTTCTGCCGTAGATACTGTCGAAATCGCAGGCTTTCCCGCCTTGCATTTTACCTTCATGGAAAGTTGGCCTAAGTCCACAAGCACTTTTGAACATGAGCACTTTTTTTTGCTGCCTTCGGAAAATCCTATGAGGTTGCATTTCACCAAAAAAATGCTCCGGATGTACCGACTACCCAGCTTGAACAGCACCGTAAAGAATTCCAATTCATAAAGGATAATTTGAGGATCACCGAGATGAACCCTTAGGGTAGATTCCTAAGCCCACTCTATTTTAGTTTCCTTTCTCACGGTAAATCGCTTTGCGCTTTCTCCTTTTTTATGATCCATGATATTCTCAGTAAAGCAACCAACTCCTCCGGTATGATCACCTTTAGAAATCAAGTCTGCCTTTTATTATTACTCTCGCTAGTAGGGTGCAAGATGATGCAAGGCACCGTGGAAGTAGCAGGCATGAAGTTCACCTTGCCGGAACGCTGGGAGGCTAAGAAGCTGGTAGATAACGCGAATGCCTATATTTTGGTCATCAATACCGATTTTGAGGCCAGCCGTGCTCGTGTCCACATCACCCGGTATTATACTCCGCAGGACAGCCATACCTTGCTGGGTCAAGAAATGGAAGACTTCAAAGGTGGGGTAAGTAAAGGCGTAGTATACGGAGCAAAGGAAGAAACCACCTTTGCCGGGTACCCTGGCTGGAGAACGACCTTCCATTATGATTTTATGGATATCCCCACCAAAGGAGAACTCATTACCTTCTCTACGGCCCTGTCTTCCTATTCCGTTTTGTTCTACCATAGTGATTCTGAATATGAAAAATTCGACGAGGCTTCCATGCAAAATGACCTTGCCCTTTTTGAGCAAAGTATCGTCTCTCTGCCCTAAAAGCCTTCCCTTTTTCGTCAGCCCAAACTACTGAGTTGGTGCTGCCTTAGGACTATTTCTTGGTTATCCGTTGGTAGTGAATATACTCTTCAAATTGTACCTGTAACAAATAGGCTCCCGGAGCAATGCCATTCAAGTCTAGAGTCCGTACCTCTTGAGAAGAAGTCATGATCTGACCACTAAGAGAGAGTAAAACCAATGCTTTTGGCGTGCGTTCTGCCTCTATTTTTATCTCGTGCGTGGCTGGGTTAGGGTATACCTTAATATATCCTGCTGGGGTAAATACCGACAAAGGTTCGTCGGTAGAGAAAACTTCAGTTTGGGCGGTACACCCTTCCGCAGTGTATGCCACTGCGTAGAAATCTCCTATTCCCTCAGGCTGTATTCGAGTTAGTCCTACAAATTCCGTGATCTCAGTGCTATCTACAAACCAATGAATAGCGGCTACATCAGGAGAAGCCTCCAAGACCAGGGTGTCCATCACCACCGATAAGCTTACCACAGGCAGAGGGATTTCTTTTACCCAAAAACTCATTTTATGGGTACATCCTGAGCTGCCTTCCCATACCTGCAAGGTTACCTCACTGCCCATGGTGGAGGGGTTGGAAAGAACCACCGTACTAGAATCCCCCCGCAAGCTTGCGTTCGTCAACCATTGGTAGCGCCAATAAGGATCATATTGGGCTTCCAGGGCTAGGGTATCACCTTCACAGAGTAGCGTAGTGTCTTGGCTAAGGCCCGGCACGGCTGCTATTACCTCATGGCTAATGAGCAGTAGGGTATCCGATGAGGAACATCCGCTGGTGGTATCTACCACCGTGAGGTAGAGCTGCGTGGTATCAGCAGAACTGGCGGTAACCAAAGCCCTTTCGTTGAATTCGGCTACTAGGTTATTGCCTGACCAGGCGTACGTCCAGTCAGCAGACAGGGCAGCCTTTATTTCAGTGGTGTCTGGCACACAAACTGTCTGGGGTGAAGTGAGCCTGCTATCCGGAACCGCAGATACCGGAAAGGAAAAGGATTGAGTATTGACACAGCCTGATGGGAGGTCTGTCACCGCTACAGAGGCCTCCACCACGGGCTGGCTTCTAGACCACATTACCTGTGCCTGGGTGGAATCGAGGCCAGTGGCCTGATCATACGATGGGAATTGCCAGGCTATGCTGGTGTTTACGGACGTAGTAGCAGAAAAATCGTAGGTGGTACCCGTACAGTAAGGGCCTTCTGGCAAAGTCACGGTTAAAGACGGCAAGGGAATGATAGCTACCTCTGGGGTAGTATGTTCTGAGGTGTCTTCCGCTACCAGGATTTCGGGTAGGGTCCTGTGACATTGTGTTTCTTCATTAACCACTACATGGTAACTGCCAGGAAGTGAAACTTCAATAGAGCGATGGCTAGACCCTGGTGGGTTCAGGGGTGACCCGTTTCGGTACCACTGATAGTATAATCCATATTCATGCTCTGATACCGACAGGGTAACCGATTCCCCTTCACATATCACAGAATCACTTGTGGGTAGATAGTCGATACTCGATAAATCTGGACAGATGTTCTCGGTGGTGTCCTGAGCCTTCACAAAGAAGAAGTCGTGGTTTCTATTGCCGCTGTTATTGACCAGAGATAAGTCTCCTACATACAAGGTGTCACTGATGAAATGTCCTCCCCACAATATGCTGTTGCCACCTACGTCCAAGACCTCACCCCGGGCACTATGATTTCCACTGCCCACCATAGCATACTGGGGATGGAGTAATTCATTGTATTTGATGAGTAGCGCACGGTAGTAAGTCTGGGAGGTAGGCGGTATGGGTAGCTCCGCCCCAGCGGAACGGCTAAAAGGGGCTGCCAGATACACATCATCGTCCGCTACTCTTATTTCCATATCTCTGATCCAGGTATTACCAAAATACTTCCTGGATGTAAGGAGAGTACCATCTGCTGTATACTTAGCTATATAGGTCCCTATTTCAGAAAATAAATTTCCATCCCAAAACTCTCCGGCCACATAAAGCTCCCCTTGGCTGTTTACCGCCAGCCCTATACCTAGGGTAGACTGTGTACCGACCAAAAGGGGGCTGCCCCATTGGTACCGTCCATTGAGGTCCAACTTGATGAGAAACCCTGAGTTGGTAGTTCCTTGATCATAGGTTCCCTGCCCGATGTTGATAGAAGAACTAGACAAGTATCCGGTGGTATAAATCCCGGATTCGCTGATAGCCAAGGAATAGGCAAGGTCTGATGCCCGGCCTTCAAAATGGGTGGACCAGCCGATGGAACCATCCTGAAGAACTTGCACCAATAGAATGTCGTCTCGGTTAGCTTGATAGGTAGAATCTCCGAGGGAAATCGTTCCTGAAAAACGACCCAACAAAATTTTACTTCCGTCAGGAGCTACCGCCATATCCGTTAGGCTCCAGGCCCCTATATCTTTTAGGAAAACCAGATTGCCCTCTGGGTCAAATTGCATGATGAAAGTACCGCCCCCAAACCGAGTGAGATCTATTCCCTCGTAAGAAAATGAGCCGTTGAAGGATCCTGCCAAAAACACATTGCCGGTCGGGTCTACGGCAATTCTCCTACCGGACTCCTGATAATCTCCAAAAACCTTTACCCAGCTAAAATCCCCATCAGAGGACATTTTGGTTAAATATCCTCCCCAAGACTGATAAGTGGAGTCGCCGAGCGTAGTGTTGCTATGCAAGGAACCTGTGGCGAAAACATTGCCTTGTGTGTCTAGGAATAAATCTCCCAGATTGTCATCTACCCAGCTGCCGGTAGAGTATCCCCAATCTATTTTTTGCGCCTGAATCGGATAAATAACTGAGAAGGATAGAGTAAGGAAGAACCCCCATGCGAGTCGGTGAGAATATGCTTTCATTATCAGTTGAGATGATCGTTATCTCAAATATAGGGAGTTGATCAAAAATCCCTTGCTTTCTCGTGCACAATAAAGCTTATAGCAAGCCATATGCAACGCGATGTAAACTACCGGGGTAAGTTTTTCTTTACCCGGATCCAATACGATAGTGGGGACTGGAATACTGACCAGCGGATGCCCAGTAACTTGCTGCACTCTCTGGTGCAGTATACTACCATTGACCTGGAGACGGAGGAAAAAGTGGTGCCCCTGGCTAGCGAAGAGCTTTTTCAATCCCCCTTCTGCTACCTAAGCGGACACAAGTTGGTCCAGTTCAATGCCAGGGAACGTGCCAACTTCAAAAAGTACGTGGAGAACGGTGGCTTCGTGTTCGCAGATGACTGCAACCACGACATCGATGGCCTATTTGCCAAGAGTTTCGAAGCTCAGATGGCCGAGATATTTGGAGCAGATGCTTTGCAAAAGATTCCGAATGACCATGAGCTCTACTCCTGCTTTTTTGAGTTTGAAAATGGCCCTCCGGCCACCTCGGTAGAACTCAACGGCTGGGGAGACGATATTGTACATAAATATCTGAAAGCCATCACGGTCAAAAACCGCATTGGGGTGCTCTACAGCAACAAAGACTATGGCTGCGAGTGGGACTATGACTTCCGCAACAAGCGGTGGTACAAAAATGATAATACCCGCTTCGGGGTGAATATCATTGTGCACGCCCTTACCCGGTAAAAAAGAAAAAGCACCCCCAGGGAAGGTGCCTTTTCGTACTTGTCGATTAAGGATCTTCGAAACTTATCTTACACGAATGCTGCGAGGCATCACGCTAGGCTGAAAAGCCACTACCGAGTTATCTGGCTGCATTTCCATCATTTCTAGTACTTCCATGACTATCCGGTCTCCTTGCTTGGCAGGACGGCTCGATGAATTGTAGAGATTGCTCAAATCAGCCACGCCATTAGGCAAATCCTCCACGGTATATTCAAAGGAGCCTAAGGGTACGATTCCATCGGCCAGCGTCAGCTTTATTTTACTAACCCGGAATCGTTTCACCTCCGCCAGGTTTCTTGATGTTTCTTGGAACCAAGCTGGGACCAGGAAAC
>JBCBHI010000193.1:0-7768 GCA_038525885.1 Bacteroidota bacterium | reverse complement strand
ATTAGTGATATTAAGAAGAACAAATACGAGAAGATCAAAGAGCTTGCTGATAAGGTGACGCGCATAGAGCGGAAACACTTTTCGCCTACCTTGTTGGTACAAATGAATGAAGAGTTTTTGCAGCGAATGAGCTGATAGAAAAGGCTTCACCATAAACCAACCGCTTGGGTAACCCTAAGCGGTTTTTTTATGCCCCTTGATCAAATTTTACTTAGGGGTAATACATGAGGGTATACTTTTGCGCAAAAGTGATCGCCATGAAGTTTTTGCTACCCTTGGGCCTGGGCCTGGCCTTGTTGAGTTGTCAGCCAGCCTCCACGCCCAACCCACCCGCTGACCTACCCGATTTTGCCCAGCAGGCTACCGCCCAGCCCGTGGATTTTTCTTATCCTGATCATGACACCGTCACGGTACTGAGCTGGAATGTAGAGCACTTTGTAGATGCCTGGGACAATCCCTACATCAACCACCCACGAGAGGATTCTGCCTTGCGGATGGAAGGCAGGGAGGCACAACTTTTAACTGCACTAGGCAAGGCCAATGCGGATGTAGTGGTACTGCAGGAGTTTGAAAGCAAAGCGTTTGCGAAGCAACTCGCAAGCCAGGTGCCCGAGCTGGGCTACCGTTGGTTTGCGGGCAATGAGAGCCCCAACTGGTACATGAACGTAGTGGTGATGAGCCGCCTGCCATTAGGTTCTTTAAATGGATACGGCAGTGTAACTACTCCGCTGGTAGACTGGAAAGATGAGGAAGGGCAACGGGAGACACAAAATCAACTTAATACCCGAATGCTTACGGTAGAGGTGCTAGCTCGCCCGGGTAAGACGATATACCTCACGGGGCTTCACCTCAAGGCGGGCCGCGGCCCTCGCAATGAGGCCATGCGTTTGGGCCAAGTAGAATATCTGAAAAGCCAATTTGCACGCGTGCGAGCAGCGGACCCAGAAGGGTTTCTGCTGGTTGCTGGTGATCTGAATTGTACTCCGGCCAGCGATGAATTCCAAGCGCTGTTGCGCAATGATACCGGGCCCGGTTTGGTAGACCCCTGGGCAGCGGACAGCAGCGTTTATTCTCACCCGGCAGACCAACCCCAGTGGCGGATTGACCACTTACTTGCTAGCCAAAATCTATCAGAAAGGATGTTGGAGCCCACCCAGTACCGGTACTTCTTTGATACCACCCAGCAGCGTGCCTTGGCAGATCACCTACCGGCCATGGGCACCTTTCTGTTGAAATAAAGATTGCAATGTAGAGATGAGGGTAAATATTCTACATGTTTTCAGTCATCTTGTTATCTTACCAATCATAGCCTGCACTCTATACAACTACATGACCTATGGCTGAGGCGCCATCTATAGCACGATTGTACTCCCAGTACAAAGAAGAACGACCTACCGCCGTGACCGAGGACCAGTTTGTAACCTTCACGGTATTCTTCCCCAATTTAATCATCATTATTAGCGATGGGGTGATTGACCTGGAGGAGTGGGAGTATGTGAAACAGCTGGCCAGGTTTATGGCCAAGTCCTTTCAAGACGAAGGAGATGAGCAGGTAGATGTTGACTCCTTAGCTGAATGTTATCTGAAAGAGATTAGTTACTTGATTAAGTTTTTGGCCGATTGGCGGGAGTCATTTTTGGAGGCTCTCTTGCCCTATCTGGCTACCCGGCCAGACGCCAAAACTTCTATTCTGGATACCATTCAGTTGTTTGCTGAAGCGTCAGAAGGAACCTCTGACGAAGAGCAAGCACAGATTGACGATATTAAAAATAGACTACAGCTAGAAAATTAAACCTTAACTTATTTATGGCGACGGATAAAATGACTAGCCTATACGAGCAGTATACTGGCGAACGATATATCTCATTGAACCGGGAACAATTCATTTATATAGCCAACTTGTTTCCTGCATTGCTAGTGGTTCTAAGTGACGGTATAGTGGATACCGAAGAGTGGCAAACGGTGAAGAAGCTGGCGAACATACTAGGAGCGGAGTTTGCTACCGAAGAGCTAGGAGAGGACAAAGAGGAAAATCTTACGCTGATTTATAAAAACGAGTTTCGGTACCTGCTTAAGAACCGGGAGGTTTGGGAAGAAAAAATACTGGAGGCGCTGAAGGACTACTTCACCCAAAATGACTCGTCGAAGGAATTTGTAGTGGAGACGATGCACCTGTTTGCCAACTCGTCCGATGGTATTTCGGTAGTGGAGAACGAAACCATTGAGAAGTTGACGGCGGAACTAGGACTGGATAAGGAAGTGGAATAAGCCTATGGTCTTGACCAAGCCCGGCGAGAAAGCTCCCAATCTGGTGGTACAAACCTTGTACCACGGCACTTGGGAACTGTACAAGCAAAAGCCCAAGCACTTTACGCTCATTGTCTTTTTCAGAGGGTATCATTGCAGTACCTGCATGGAGTATATCCATGATTTGGGGTCTAAAGTGAGTGCGCTGAAAAAATTGGGTGTGGAGGTGATTACGCTCAGTTGCGATGGAAAAGAACGAGCCGAAATGACGGCCGAAGAGTGGCACTTGGGCGATCTACCGTTGGGATATAACCTGAGCGTACAGCAAGCCAGAGAATGGGGCTTGTATGTATCTAAAGCCATCCGCCCGTTCGAAAACGATGTTTTCTCAGAACCCGGTTTATTTCTTGTTCGTAGAGATCACTCCTTGTACCTGGCGCAAGTCCAATCTCATCCCTTTGCCAGACCGGATCTATCGCAATTCCTCAAAGACATCGAGTACATTTTAGAAAGGAATTACCCTGCCAGGGGTGAAATGTAAAAGGCAGTCAGGAAGACTGAGTTTCTGAAACTACGGTAAGTGCTGCCGTTGCATTTTTGCAGCATGACGATTTCTTATTCTGTATATAAATAATTATTCAAACAATACATTGGTGGATTTTGTAAATTAAAGAACAATCCACTGTTGTTTCAGCTTTTGGCAGGAGCATAGGTGGACTACTATCCTAAAAACCACCCATTATGCGCGCCTACGATACTCTGGTAGAGGCCCTCACTGATCTTCATCGTCGGGGCTATGTCCGCAATTTCAACCAAATAGACCAGTGCCTGGAGGCTTCCCAAATAGATTGCATCCTGGAGCCAAGTGAGTTTGAAATCCGGGAGCAATACCGTTTCGAAGGAGATTCCAATCCTGCCGATAACTTAATCGTGTATGCCATAGCTTCTTACAAGGGCGAAAAGGGAGTTTTGGTAAATGGGTATGGTCCTTCTGCTGAAAGCCCCTGGACTGACTGGGTGGCTACGTTAGATTATCATCCCTCCTGAAAAACCATCCAGCAGGGTGAAGGGGGAGGCTTTTATCCTCTTGAGTGCCATTTCATGGCGATTTTTCCGTCTGGTTTATCGGTTTTTGTAATCTTAAGATGACCCTTGTACCATCGGCACAAGTTCTGTTTGGGAAAGTGGCTAGGTAGCCCTTGCTTTGCACCTATGCAGCGTTGGGTACTTCTACTCGGTTTTCTCGTCACCAGCCAATGGGCTTTTGGGCAACAGAACCCCGTTAAGAATTGGAGAGCTCTCTTGGGGATTTCTTTTCTAGCGGGGGATGCCGGTGGGTTGAGCATGGAACTGCCCCGGCCCTTGTTTACTCCTGAAGTGGAGGCCCTCCGAGGGCAAGAGATAGAGCTTACCGGATACATTATCCCTTTCGATGGGCTTTTCAGTCCTGACCACCTCATTCTTTCCTTTATGCCCGTGGAGATTTGCTATTTCTGTGGTCAGTCTGGCCCAGAAACGGTGGTGGAAATCTTCCTCACCGAGTCGATTGACTATACCAATAAACCTATCCGGGTACGTGGCCAACTGGAACTTCACGAAACTCCACTAGAAACCCTCATCTATGTACTGCGCGATGCGGAGTACCTGGGTGAATATGAACATACTTCTCAATGAAAAACTGGTACTACGGTATACTCCTACTTTCCCTGCTGGCTAGCTGTTCGCCCAAAGAAAAACCCAAAGAGGAAAGCATCATTCGTGGGCCTAAGGCCCAAATAGCTGAACGGCTACACCCCTTATACGATTCTATTATGGCCGTGCATGATGATGAAGCTATGCCATTGTATGAGCCGGTAGTGACTAACCGGATCAGGATAAAGAACAGCTACGATAGCATTACCGCCATTACTGCACAGGATTCCCTACTTATCAGCGATCTGAATGCTGCTGGAGACAGTATGATGCAGTGGATGCGTGATTTTGAACAGGATTTTGAGGGGTGGGCCGAGGAGAAAACGGAGACCTATTTGCGTAGTGAGCTCAGCAGGATAAACCGGGTGAATGATTTGATGCGGAAGGCCATTCAGTCGGCAGAAAACCGGAAGACGGAGGATGAGTAAGTCGGTTTACCTGCAAGGGTTTGCCTGGGACGAGAAGTCTTCCTACTTGCGGGGCCCAAGGTTGGCTCCGCCCTTGATTCGGCAATATTTGTGGAGCGATAGCTCCAATCGTTTCAGCGAGATGGGAGAAGATATTACGCCTCCCAGGCTGATTGACGAAGGGGATACTACTCCAAGCGCTTACTTTGATATGGAGGGCTATACCGAGCAAAAGCTGGGTTTGAGTGGTCCGCTAATTACCCTGGGGGGGGATCACAGTATTACCTATCCTGTGATCAAGGCATTTTCGAAGAAGTATCCCAAGTTGGATATTCTGCATATAGACGCCCACACGGATTTGTATGCTGAGTTTGAGGGCGATCCGCATAGCCACGCGTGCCCGTTTGCCCGGATCATGGAAGGTGAGCATGCCCAAAGGCTGGTGCAGGTGGGTATCCGGACGCTTACCCCGCACCAGCAGGAGCAGGCGGATAAGTATGGAGTGGAGATATTGCAGATGAAAGACCAGGCTACCTGGCAATTACCCAAGTTTGACAATCCGGTATACCTATCGCTAGACCTGGATGGTATTGACCCCGCGTTTGCACCGGGCGTGAGTCATCACGAGCCCGGGGGCCTTAGCACCCGCCAGGTGTTGGACATCATTCATCAGCTAGATGCTGAGCTGGTAGGTGCCGATGTGGTGGAGTATAATCCTGAGCAAGACGTACAGGGAATCACGGGAGCATTGGCTGCCAAGATGGTAAAAGAAATTGCTGGCAAGTTGCTAAGCCAGTAGGCCTACAACCATTTGTTTTCCAGTACAGAGTTGCGGTAAACTAAGGTGAGCATCATACCTGAATTGGCCGTGAGTGCCATGAGGGAGACAATGATGCGTAAGGGGCCTGCCTCGAAAATGGATAAATCCAACGGGTAATCTAATTGAAACCAGGACTCGTAGTAGGGTAGGAGGAGCATCATGGCGGCTCCGATTATCCCAAGGGCGATGGCATATTTCCGGTCATGCCACTCAAACAAAGCCATGGGCATTACCACAAAGCTTCCAATAATGAAGGCTAGGCTTTGGGGCAAATCCTGACCTGCGTTCAGCAGATAAGCCGAATAGATGTTGGCTAGTAATAGGGGAACCGTACACAACACCACCCGACTGAGCCGGTATAGCTCCGTATAGTTGAAGGCGATTACCATCAAAAACATAGCCGTACCTGCTACGGGCACCCAACTGAGCGGCCGCAGGTAGATGAAGGTAACCACGATGAAGGGTATACCGATGACGGTGGTGAACAAGACACCGATAAAGTTGGCTATTCGGATGCTGTTGTTGAGTCCTTCGGAATTAGAATCCTTAGTGCCCGTTTCTAGCCATTGCAGTAAGTGATCGCGCATGTTTATTTCTCTGCCACTTCCACCACCATAGACACCTCTAGCGTGATGCCACTAGGTAAAGATGCCATGCCTACCGCTTGGCGGGCGTGTTTGCCTTTTTCACCAAACACCTCTACCATCAAGTCTGAAAATCCATTGACCACGGCGGGTTGTTGCTTGAAATCTCCGGTACTGTTGACCATGCCTTCTACTTTCACAATTTGGGTCACCCGACTCAAGTCGCCCACGGCATGCTTGAGGGTGGCGAGCATACAGACCCCTACATTGCGGGCGGCTTCATAGCCTTGTTCTACCGTTAGGTCCCGGCCCAGTTTACCACGGTCTACCTCCGTAGCGGGGCCACAGTGGCCATGTCCTGCCAGGAAGATAAGGTTTCCCGTTTGTACATATTTGGCATAGTTGGCCACGGGAACGGACATCTCAGGTAATTCTATGCCTAGTTCCACTAGTTTTTCTTCAGGAGACTGTGCCCACAGGCAGGCGGGGGCCAAGAGCAAAAGGACCAATAGCGCTTTCATCAGATTACGTAGTTTCGGTCAAGGTATAAAATTTCATCCGAGTATGGATTGGGCTCGATTCAAAAATCAATTTCAGCATTTGTCAAAAAAATAATCAACCCACGTGCAACCATCCGATAAAATTCCCATCTTCACCATAGCAATGTCGACAAATGCTAATTTAATAACCGATGAAAGGTTCCAATCTAGGAGAGTTTGAAGAGTTGGTTCTGCTAGCCGTGGCTAGTTTGTACGGGAAAGCTTATGGGAATGCCATACAGGAGGTGCTAAGTGAGCAAGCGCAACGCTCAGTAAAACTGAGTACCATCCATGTGGCGCTACAACGCCTGGAAGAGAAGCGTTTTCTCGCCTCCACGTTTGGGGAAACTACCCCACAACGCGGGGGGCGCCGTAAGAAGTATTTCGAGGTGACCTCGCTAGGTTTTCAAACCTTGCGACAGGCCAAAGAGGTGCGCGCCCAGCTGTGGAATATGGTTCCCAAACAGGCGCTACGATGAATACCTCTCCAACTCCCCCGCAATGGGCCGATCGGTTTTTGAGCTGGTTTTGTAAGCCTGCTCTTCTGGAGATGATCCAGGGAGACTTGCATGAGCAGTTCTGCCAAATGGTGGAAGACCAGGTGCCGCGCGTGCGATGGCGCTACGGTTGGGAAGTGGTACGGCTCTGCCGGCCTCCCATTATCCGCCGGAATCTTTTTGAATCCTCAACAACATCCATTGCTATGTGGAAAAATTATTTTCAAATCGCTTGGCGCAATTTGCTCAAACAAAAAGGCTACTCCCTGATCAATCTTGGAGGCCTCACACTCGGCATTCTTTGCTTCTTGTTCCTATATGCCTACATCAGGCATGAGGACAGTTACGATACCTTTCACGAGAAAGGTGACCGGATCATGCAAGGGTATTGGAACGCCTACTGGGACGGTGAATCTCAGGTGATTGGGGTAACCCCCACGGCACTGTTGCCTACCTTGATGGAGAAATTTCCTGAGGTAGAAACCGGAGTTCGTTTGTACCGGCCCAGTACCACCACCTTCCCTGCGGTGGTGCAAAAGGGAGACACGCAGTTTGAAGAGGTTGGGTTTACCTATGCCGACAGTACTTTCTTTGATGTATTCTCCTTTGAGCTGCTACAGGGCAATCCCAAGACTGCCCTTGCAGAGCCCAATTCTCTGGTCCTCTCTACGGAGTCTGCCTTTAAGTACTTTGGTACTACCAACGTACTAGGAGAGGAACTGGTAGTAAATGGTACGCCCTACGCTATCACCGGAGTAGTATTGGATGCGCCTAGCAATACCAATGTGGACTATTCCATCCTGGCTTCCTTTTCTTCCCACCGGAAGTCACAGCAACATAGCTGGTGGTCAGCAAGCCTGTTTACTTACGTGGTGTTGCGCCCCGGGGCGCACTTGCCCGATGTACTGGAGAAACTCAACGGTATCGTTGAAGATGCCGTAGGAGATAACCTTTCGGGTGACGACCGGCTGGAATACAGCAT
>JBCBHI010000192.1:0-7786 GCA_038525885.1 Bacteroidota bacterium | reverse complement strand
CTTATCCATGAAGGCAAAGCAGGGCTACAAAAGCTGAATGGATTTTTTGCCTTTGCCTTCTATGATACTCATTCTCAGTATATGATGGTGGGGAGAGACCGCATGGGGATCAAACCGCTTTACTATTACCAAGACGAAGACAAGGTACTTTTCGGTTCCGAAATGAAGTCCATTTTGGCCTACGGTATTGAGAAGAACCTCAATTACGAAGCTCTATTTACCTACCTACAACTGAATTACATTCCGGCACCAAGTACCATGCTGGCGGGGGTGAAAAAGCTGGCTCCGGGATGCGTGCTTGAAGTACAAGATAAAAAGGTCAAAACTCAGGCCTGGTATTCCATCCCATTCCATGCTAAGGGGAGCAATGAGGCACCGTATGAAAAACAGCAAAAGCAACTGGTGGACCTGATGGAGGAATCGGTGGCTTTGCGCTTGGTGGCGGACGTGCCAGTCGGTAGTTTCTTGAGTGGGGGGATTGACTCTAGTGTGATTGCCGCTTTGGCAACTCGGCATACGGAGAAACTACACACATTTAGCATTGGGTATGCGGACGAGCCTTTCTTCGACGAGACTCAATATGCCCGGCTAGTGGCCGATAAACTCAGAACCGAGCATACGGTGTTCTCGGTTACCAACCGTGATTTGTTTGAGGTTCTACAAACCGTGCTGGATTATCTGGATGAGCCCTTTGCGGATAGCTCTGCACTACCCGTTTACCTGGTCTCGCAACTTACACGAAAGCATGCCACGGTGGCATTGTCAGGTGATGGCGCAGACGAACTGTTTAGCGGTTATAATAAGCACGCAGCCTTCTGGCGGATGGCGCATCCGGGTTGGAAGGAAAGGAGCGTAACCGCCCTGCGAGGGCTATGGAACCTGCTGCCCCAAAGCCGCCAGAACCCCTTAGGAAATAGGATTCGCCAGTTGGCTCGTTTTGCTGAAGGAGCCCGTCTGACCCCAGCAGAGCGGTATTGGGCTTGGGCAAGCCTTGCTTCTGGGGCGGCTAGCCAAGAGTTGTTGAGCAAGGAGGCACGGCATAAGTTGAATACTAAAGCTTTCCTTCAGCAGAAGGCAGACCTTTTGCGAGTGATCAGCCAAGGCACTGTGCAGGAGGCCTTGCACGCAGATGCCACCTTGGTTTTGCCCGATGATATGCTGACCAAAGTGGACAGGATGAGCATGGCAAATAGCCTGGAGGTAAGAGTGCCGTTTCTGGACCATAGGGTGGTGGAATTTGCTATGGGGTTGCCCGAAGAGAGTAAAATCACGGGTTACATGCGCAAGCGAATTGTGCAGGATGCTTTTAGGGAATTACTCCCCGCGGAGCTCTACCAAAGGCCGAAACACGGGTTTGAAGTGCCCTTGCTCAAATGGATGCAAACGGACCTTAAGTCCTTGATTACTAATGATCTTTTAGCAGAAGGGTTTGTGAAAGAGCAGAACTTGTTTAACCCAGAAGAAGTTAACAACTTATTGGGCCAATTATTTTCCCGGAACCCAGGAGATGCCCACGCTCGTGTATGGGGGCTAGTGGTATTTCAGAATTGGTGGAAAAAATACTTTGTGTGATGGAAAACCGTGCGAACAATCTTACAGAACAAGTCTCCTCACTAAAGGAGTTGATAAAAGAAATATGGGTGGCTGATAAATCCGTTTTGGCACCTGCTATCTCAGAAGCACTATCAGAGATCAAGAATTCTGCATTGTCGTCACATGAGCAAAATATTCTGGATGAGATTTTTGACGAATACAACCAAACTTTTCAGGATTTAGCTTAATGTTTTCTGTGTGATCACAATAGACCAGATTTTTGAAATTAACCGGGAAACCCTTGCCAATCTCGTATTAGAAGTTGCAGAGGGAAAGCATACTTTGGAATCGGTAACGGCTTGGTTGAAAGCCCATTGTGTGCCAGTATCCAAGGCTTAAGATCTGGTAAAATTTTATTCACTAAACTTTTAGTTATATTCGTACGTTCATCGAATAAACGGCGCATACATGATGAAAAACGTCTTCGTTATCCTTATTTCCTTTTTGATTTTCACCACGGGTTGTGACAGCACAGATACCGCTTCTACTATAGGCGATAGCCGGCCTACGGCTGCGAGTGGTGGAGTAGACCTACGGCCCCCGGCCACGGGTGCTCCTGGTGAGATGTTTTTCATCATTGATCCTGACCAGTGGAATGGGCCTCTGGGGCAGGAGATACGGAGGACTTTCGCGATCAAAATGCCTGGTCTGCCCCAGCCGGAGCCGATGTTCACTCTCCGCAACATCGATCCCAAAGATATGAGCAAGGTTTTTCGGGGCATGAAAAACCTGATCTATGTGGCTACCCTGGACAACAAAAGCCGCGCTGGAAAGCGATTGCGTCGCAATTTCACGGGGAGTTCTATCGCCGAGATTAATAATGATCCCACCAAGTTTCACTTCATAAAGACCGATGAGTTTGCCATCGGCCAAAAGGTAATGCACCTGTTCGGGCGCAATGAGGAGGAACTAACCAACAACATTGTAGAGCACCGAGAGTGGTTGCGTAAGTTTTTCACCAAAGTGGAGAACGACCGACTGGCTGGCACGCTGTTTCGGGTGAAAGAAAGTGGGCTGATGGACCGCCTGTCGCGGGAGCATAAGTTTACTATTTCTATACCGAGAGGATATGACCTGGCCTACAACCAGCCCCAGTTCGTTTGGCTACGCAGGAGAGACCAGGGATTGGATGTGGACCGCGGTATTTTTGTGTATTCGGAGCCATATACTGACGACCAGGTATTTACTCCTGAAGGCATGCAAGCGCTGCGCGACCGTATTACGCGCAAGTACGTACGGGATCCACAGAAAGCCTCCATTGTGATGGAGCGCCAACTGGAGAACTTCGAGCATGCTGAGATGAACTACCATGGGCAATACGCCGTGGAAGTACGGGGACTTTGGCGGCTTAGCGACATCAGTTTGGGAGGCCCCTACATTGCCTATGCGCTGGTAGATGAGGAGCGTAACCGTCTGATTTACTTTGAGGGTTATGTGGCGGCGCCAGGCACGGAGAAACGGCCATATATGATGGAAATGGAGGTCATCCTGGATACCTTCCGTGTGGTGAAGGACATTACGGGTACCTGACTTATTTCTCCCGATCGAAATTCTACTACCTTAGCAGACGGAAACGTCTGCTTTTTTATTTCCACCTATTTGTAACTACATCATAAACCAACGGACGGAATGAGTATCAAAATTCGCCGCGAAGATGCCCTCAATTACCATAATCAAGATGGTAAACCGGGTAAAATAGAAGTAGTACCTACCAAAGTATTGAGCTCGCAGCTAGACCTTGCCTTGGCATATTCGCCCGGGGTAGCTGAACCTTGTAAGGACATAGCCGATAATCCCGAGGATGTTTATAAATATACCGCCAAAGGTAATCTGGTAGCGGTAATCTCTAATGGAACTGCGGTACTTGGCCTGGGTGACATAGGGCCGGAAGCATCCAAACCTGTAATGGAAGGAAAGGGTGTGCTGTTCAAAAAATTTGCGGGCATCGATGTGTTTGACATCGAGATTGATGAAAAGGATCCCGATAAATTGATCCACATCGTCAAGAGTCTGGAACCCACCTTTGGTGGAGTAAACCTGGAGGACATCAAGGCACCCGAGAGCTTCAAAATTGAGTCAGAACTCAAGGAGAAGATGAATATTCCGGTGATGCATGATGACCAGCACGGAACGGCCATTATCTCTGCCGCTGCGCTGCTCAATGCTCTGGAACTGGCTCAGAAGAAAATAGACGAAATAGTCATTGTAGTAAACGGTGCTGGAGCCTCAGCTATCGCATGTTCTAAGCTATACCTGGAAGTAGGGGCTAAGAAGGAGAACATAATCATGTGCGATAGGAAAGGAGTGATCCGCAAGGACCGGGATGACTTGGACGAGGTAAAAGCTCAATTTGCTACTGACCGGGATGTAGATACCTTGGCCAATGCCTTGAAAGGCGCGGATATGTTCTTGGGGCTTAGCATCGGCAACGTAGTTACGGGTGATATGATCAAGGAAATGGCTGAGCGGCCCATTGTATTTGCTTTGGCCAATCCTGACCCAGAGATCCCTTATGCCGAAGCCATGGCCGCCCGAGAGGATATCATTATGGCAACGGGCCGTTCCGACCATCCTAATCAGGTGAATAACGTGTTAGGGTTCCCCTTCATCTTCCGCGGTGCACTGGATGTGCGAGCCACCAAGATAAACGAGGAGATGAAACTGGCTGCCGTGAAGGCTTTGGCAGACCTGGCAAAGGAAACCGTACCAGAGATTGTGAACCGTGCCTACGGTGAAAAGAAGATCTCTTTCGGTCCTAGTTATTTGATTCCTAAGCCTTTGGATCCCCGGCTGATCACTACCATTTCTCCGGCGGTGGCCAAAGCTGCGATGGAAAGTGGAGTTGCTCGCACCAATATCCAAGACTGGGATGCCTATCGCCTGGAATTGCAACGCCGGATTGGCATCGACCAGAAATTGATGTCCTCTATCATTACCAGGGCTCGTCGCTTGCCTAAGCGGGTGGTGTTTGCAGAAGCCGATAACCAGAAGGTATTGAAAGCCGCCCAAATCGTAATGGATGAGGGAATTGGCTTGCCCATCTTGCTTGGCAACGTAGAGAAGATTAAAGGAATCATTCGGGAGAATGGACTCACTGATCTGGAAGAGTGCCCCATCCTGGATCCGCACGAGGAAGAAGAGACACGCCATAAATACGCGGACATTCTGTACCAAAAGCGGAAACGCAAAGGAGTAACTCCCTATGAGACACGGAAACTCATGCGGGAGAGAAATTACTTTGGCGCGGCCATGGTAGAGGCCGGCGAGGCCGATGCCCTGATTTCTGGCTTAACCAAAGACTACCCACGCACGGTAGCCCCAGCCCTGCAGGTGATTGGGATGCGTGAAGATGTGAAGCGTGTTGCGGGTATGTATATCATCAACAATAGCAAGGGAACCTACTTCCTGGCAGATACCACCGTGAATCTGAACCCAACCGCTAAGGAGCTATCGGGTATCATAGGTCTTACGGCCCAGGTAGTTAAGTTCTTTGACTACAAGCCGCGTATCGGGGTGCTCAGCTATTCCAACTTTGGCTCAGCCAAAGGAGAGGTGCCCACGAAGGCGGCAGAAGCCGTTCGGCTAGCAAAAATACAGTGGCCCAACCTAACCATTGACGGAGATATCCAGGCGAATGTAGCGGTGGATCCCCAAATTCAGCAGGAGAATTACCCATTCTCTGAATTGGCCGAAAAAGGAGCTAATACCCTGATTTTCCCAGACTTACAGTCAGGTAACATAGCCTATAAACTCCTGATGGAAATAGGCGGTGCCGAGGCCATTGGTCCCATCCTGATGGGCATGAAAAAGCCTGTCCACGTATTGCAATTGGGTAGCTCGGTTCGTGATATCGTGAATATGGTTTCCATTGCCGTAGTGGATGCCCAACAGCAAGAAATGCCTTTATGATTGCCTACATACACGGCAAAATAGCAGCAAAGGAGCCCACCCACGTCATCCTGGATGTACAGGGGGTGGGCTACCACATTCATATCCCCCTCACTACCTACGAGGCCATTCGGGACCAGACCGGAGAGTTGATGTTGCATACCCACCTCAACATCAAGGAAGATTCACATACCTTGTATGGTTTCAAGGATGTGGCAGACCGCGCGTTGTTCCTGGATTTGATTTCGGTATCAGGCATAGGTCCCAGCACTGCCTTGGTGATGCTCAGCAGTATGCAGCCCAAAGAAATCATGCAGGCGATCGTGTATGAGGAGGTTGCCACTATACAAAAAGTAAAGGGAATAGGAGCCAAAACGGCCCAGCGGGTAATTTTGGAGTTGAAGGACAAATTGAGAAAGGCAGGATTGGGAGACCCGGCTAGTGGTGCAATCTTAGGGGCAGGACACAATACCGCTCGTAGTGAAGCGTTAACAGCATTGGTTACCCTAGGTATCGCGAAAAACGCGGCCGAGAAAACCCTTGATTCGGTCATAAAAAAACACGGGCAGGATTTGTCAGTGGAAGACCTTATCAAACTAGCACTGAAAGCTACCTGACCTTAATTTTAAAATTAGAATCCAGTTGAAGACGAGGAGCGCGCGTATCATCCTCGGTCTGGTCTGTGTTTGGGTCTCAACCACCTGGGGACCCGGAGCACCAAAGGCGAAGGCCGAAGCATATTTTTTTCAGCAACAGCGGAATACTCCGGCACAAGACAGCCTGCGTAGAGACTCACTCAAGGCAGACAGCCTGGCCAATTTACCCTACCAGAGCACGCGTCAGCCTACCTTTCAACCGACCGACCGTTACGGAGACCCCTTCCGTTTTCAGCAAAGCCCCTCTCCATTACTCTTGCAGAACCCTACCGGCCTGGAGCTGAAAGGGGAGATAGATACGAGTATGAATTACTCGATCTATGAAACCATAGGCAAGATCAACTACCGACCTACGGCCCTCATGTCTTTTGAGGAGTTTGATCGATTACAAACCCGGCGAATGGTGGAAGACTACTTTCAGGAGAAGTCGGCCGGGCTAGATGGTGAAAGTGCCGTTAGTGGAAGAAACCTGATTCCTAAGCTCTATGTAGGGCAAGCCTTCGATAGAATATTTGGTGGTACTGAAGTGGCTCTGAAACCCAGCGGTTTTGTAAACCTGGATTTCGGGTACCGTTTTCAGCGAACAGACAACCCCGCCTTGAATATCCGCGCTCAAAGGCAGGGTGGTTTTGAGTTCGACCTGGGCATCAACATGAATGTGGTGGGTAGTGTAGGGCAGAAGCTAAAAATCACTACCAACTTTGATAACCAACGTACCTTCGATTTTCAAAATCAATTCCGGGTAGAATACACCGGATTTGAAGAGGACATCATCAAGAAAATAGAAATCGGTAATGTGGGATTGCCCTTGAACAATACCCTGATTACCGGAGCGCAAAACCTGTTTGGGGTTAAAACCCAATGGCAGTTTGGCAATTTGTACGTAACCGGGGTAGCCTCTACCCAGCGAAGCACCCAAGAGCAGATCTGTATAGAAGGAGGAGTGCAAGGGAGACAGTTTGAGCTTAGGGGTTCAGACTATGACGAGAATCGTCACTTCTTTCTGGGCCACTTCTTCCGGGACAATTATGAGCGCTGGTTAGCTAACCTGCCTACCGTGACTTCCAGTGTCAACGTAACCCGGGTAGTCGTCTACGTGCTTAATCGGAATCAGGAAACCGCTACTCTGCGGAACTTCGCCGCTTTTATGGATTTGGGTGAGGGCAATCAGAACAACCTAGGACTGGATGGTACCGGATCGCCGGTATTTCCGCTGCTCAACGGTGGAGGTAATATTCCTACAGATAACTCAGCCAATAATCTGTTTTCCTTCTTGCAGGGAGTATCTCGTGACCCCAACCTCATCAACGAGGAACTGGAAACAGTGGGCATGGTACGTACGGTGGACTTTGAGAAAATCACAGGTGCGCGCCGTCTAAGCGAACAGGAGTTTACCTACAACCGCCAACTAGGCTATCTCAGTTTGTTTCGCAAGCTGCAAAATGATGAGATGCTGGCCGTGGCCTACGAGTATACCTATAACGGACAGCGGTATCAGGTGGGTGAGCTGCCAGAGAACTACAGTGACCGCCCTGACGATGATGTCATTTTGTTGAAGTTGCTGCGTCCTACGCAGATCAACCCTCGGGTGCCTACTTGGGACCTGATGATGAAAAACATCTATAACCTAGGGGCGTCACAGCTAAGCC
>JBCBHI010000191.1:0-7795 GCA_038525885.1 Bacteroidota bacterium | reverse complement strand
CGGAAAAAAGGGGCGTGGTCAGAAGCATAAGTCCAATCTTGTCGGTGGCTTCGCGGTCTGTCATGACCAAACCGGACCAATACCCCCCATTTCTCCTTGTCCACTAAGTGTTCCATCCGGGGTTTCAAGGCAGGTAAATGGTAGGTGCCTACCGCAAAAATTTCCTTGGCGGCTGAGCGACTTATCATATCAAAGTTGAGGTTGAAAAGGATTTCCTCGTCTTTGGGAAGCTGACTTACAAAATGCCGACTTCCTTGTAGGCCTATTTCTTCTGCATCAAAGGCCGCAAAAATAAGGGTGTGCTCAGGGGTATGCTCCTTAAAGTAAGACGCAATAGCCAGAATGGCCGCCGTACCGGAGGCATTGTCATCCGCACCATTGTAAATATCGTCTCCGCGTACACCCAAATGATCATAGTGGGCAGAAATCACGATGGCGGCCTCGGAAGACCGGCCAGGCAGGATACCTACCACATTTGCCGCCGGTAAGGATTGTTCGTCACGATCAGAGGCGGTAAAGGTCTGGTACCATTCACCCCGGTAGGGCTCCAGGCCTATTTCTTCCATTCGTTGTTTAATGTACTCTTGGGCCATTTTTCCCCCTTCAGTACCTGTGGCGCGGCCTTGATAGCTATCGGAAGAGAGGGTTTTCAGGTCCTGCAGAGCCTCTTCATTGGGTAATTCAAGGGCTTGCCCAAATACCAGTAAAGGATGGAAAAGTACGATGAGTAGAAAAAATGCAAGGCTCTGACGTGGTATTTTCATACTGGTTTCGTTCATTTCGGCGTTAAAATACCCAAACCACCTACCTGTTTCTGGAAAAATTATTCGCATGCACCGATTCATTATGCTATTGGGTTTAATTGCCTGGGGTGTTTTTCAGGCTTCCTCTTTTGCCCAAAGCTTGCCTTTACCTACTCCCAGCCGTTTTTTATCTGCCCAAACCACTACCGCCGAAGTACCGGAAGGCTTGCTCATTCACCGTAGTGCCTTGGTGATTGGCGCGCAGCCAGATGCCCAAGGCAACCTAATGCCTGAGCGGACGACAGCATGGGCAGAGAGTTTTCAAGCTATGTTTGAGGAGCAGGGTGTGGATGTAGTAATGGTCTTTCGCCAACTTGACCTACTCTCTGGGAGAGAGCCGTGGGCGGCTTTTGAGCAGCTGATGGTGCAAAGGGGCATCCAGTATCTCATCCATTTGAAAGAAAACGGCGACCAAAGTTTCACCGTGTCCATTGCGAATTTACCCGAGCAGGCTCCCTTGCTGGGTGCCTCCAGAGCGGCCTATTCCTTGTCGGCAGCCGATGTGGGAACGTTGGTGACTGATTTGCGCCTGGAAATTATCCGGGCTGACCTTTCTCGCGAGAACTTTATGGTATTGGGGACTCCTGAGTTTTTTGAAGATGTACCCATGATTACCAAGAACAGGTATGAAAGTTTTCCCTTGGATCTTCGGTTGGATAAAGTAGCCATCCGCTGGCCCGAGGACGCGGGTGATGACTTCAAGCAACAATTTGGGGAGTATATGGACTCTTTGTACCCACATGAGTTCGGTTTTGTGGCGGCTACGCATACGGACCAGCAAATCAGGAATGAAGGGTACCAGTATACTCTGGATTGGGTGTACGCTACGGGGTACTCGGTCAAAACGGTCTTTAACTATGAGACCAAGGAAGGGGAGAACACCTACATTACGTTCATGACCTTGGGGCCTAATGAGAAGGATATAAAAAGCATTCCTATTTACACCCCGGTGTATAAGTTCTACATGCGGCACCTAGTGACAGGCGATGTGTACCTGGGCAAGGAATGGGATGCAGACCTGGATTGGATGGCAGCCCTAAAACACCATGTGTATAATTATAGAGCGGAACAGGCCGCACGCGGGCGCCGAAGGTGAGGGGTTAAAATTTCACGCCCAGGTCTAGGCCAATTAAGTCAGACTTGAAATTGTAAGGGGCAGTGCCTGCAAAAGCCCCGGACACAATGTTGAACAAGCCCCGCTGGTAAGTAAACCCACCATACACGGTGGTATTATATCCCCAGCGGTATTCCACTCCACCCCCAAAGAGCAAGGCACCATCAAATAGATTTACCTCCGGTAGATAGTCCAAGGAAGGTACTACGTCAACATCCGAAACCTTTACCTCGGCCACTCCTCCCATTTGTACAAACAAGCGGGTGTCCAGCCGAATTTCATCGGTATATAATTTTAATGACAGCGGTACCTGCACGTACTGTACGTTTCGGATGTCTGGCGTCGTTGAATTGTCGGGCGCGATGGCAAAACGCTTGGGGGCAAACAAAATGCCCGTATTGAAGAAATAATTTTCTGCAAAAATGATGTCCACAAAAGGTCCTACAACGATTCTGGGGGATGCTCCCAAACGAGCCCATTCTTGAGTAGAGTCCTGCGAAACTACTCTGCCGGTAGCCGCCACGGGGGCCACCTTTATGCCAATCTTGAACTGGCTAAATGCTGGGAGGGTAGTGATCAGAAATAGACTCAATAAAACGCAGGATTTTGTGGACATAGGGGATGGATTAGTTTTGTGATTCAAAGGTAAACAACGTATGCAAAGGGTAAGCATTGTTTTATTCTGCCTGCTGGTTTTGGCAGGTTGTGGTAGTCAGGAAGCAAACTTCCGGCCAATGCCGGATATAAGTGGGATAGAAGTCTCAGTAAATATCGTTCGGCTGGAAGATCAGCTGATGAACCAACCGGATCAGACCTCGCTTGCCGTCTGGTTGGATGCCAACCCGGTAGTGCGGGACTTAATGTGGGGGCGTGAAAACTATTTGGATGCCACCAGCGGTACAGTAGACTCTGCATTCTTTGTTTCAGAGTTGTACAAAATACTGCAAGACTCCACCTTTCGGACAGCGGTGTATGGCCAGACCCAAGAGACCTTTCAAGACCTGTCGGATATAGAAGAAAGCCTATCCTTGGTCTTCCGAAGGCTCAAGGCGCAAGACCCTTCCTTTACGCCGCCAGCTATAAAAACGGTGATTTCTGGCTTTGGCCGTGACGTATACGTGAGCGATACCCTATGGCTCATCAGCCTGGAGAACTTCATAGGTCCGGGTGCTTACTATAGGCCTCAGGGGCCAGGCAACCAGCCCCTGCCCCAATACCTGGCTATGCGGTATCAGCGAGAGTACATCGTACCCATCTTGTTGAAATCTTTTGCCCAGAAATACATTCTGTTCGATAATATGAGCTCGCCCACACTCCTGGACCAAATGCTGCGGTTTGGCAAGCTGTATGAGTTCACCAAATCGGTCCTCCCGGAGCTGCCCGATAGCCTGATAGTACGATACCCGCAAGAACTCTTGGTGGATGTGGAGGAGAATATGAAGACTATTTGGAGCCACTTTATCGAGAATGAGCTGCTGTACAACACCCAGTATTATGACTATCGTGGGTATATAGATGAGGCTCCTGGAGTACCCGCCATTGGTAGCCGCTGCCCAGGCCGGATAGGTAGGTACGTGGGCTGGCAAATCTTGCAAGAGTACCGAAAGCAAACTGATGAGGATCTGCTTACGCTCATGAAGAACCCGCAAAGCCAGAGGATCTTACAAACCTCCCGGTTCAAGCCATAGTTAGTTGGGCTATTTGGCGGACCTTTTCGATCTTACATAGGAGACACCGAGGCATTGAGACCTCGGTGTTTTAGTTTAGGGAATCCTTCACCTAGAACACTTGAAACTATGTCTGATCAGAAGAGAATTTTGGTAACGGGAGCCTCAGGGTTTATTGCTACCCACCTGGTCATCCAGCTATTGGAGCGCGGCTACGCGGTACGGGGTACCGTACGTAAACTTTCCCGTGCAGAGTCTATTCGCAGCATCATTGCGAGACATGCCCCTGTGGACCACTTGGACTTTGTGGAGGCCGAACTGATGGATGCCCCTTCATGGCAAAAGGCCATGGCCGGATGTGATGCCGTGATGCACGTGGCTTCTCCTATTGCCACTAACCTACCCAAGGATCGGAATGAAATGATTGTGCCTGCTACGGAAGGTACCCGTAATGTATTGCAAGCTGCTTTGGACCAAGGGGTAGAACGGGTGGTAATTACCTCCTCTGTAGCTACCATACAGTACGACGAAAAGTCGCCTGAGGAGGTATATACTGAGGCTCACCATACGGACCCCGAAAACAAAGGAGTGACCGCCTACGTGTCCAGTAAGGCCTATGCGGAAAAGCTAACTTGGGAGATGGCCGAACAGGCTCAGGGGAGCCTAAAAATTACCACCATTCACCCGAGTTTGGTGCTGGGACCTGTGCTGGAAAAAGACTACGGCAACTCCGCTGAGGTGATAAAAAGAATGTTGGATGGCAGCTTCCCTCTGATGCCCAAAATGGGGATGTCCGTAGTGGATGTGCGAGACACGGCCGCCATGCACATATTGGCTCTGGAAAATGACGCCAGCATAGGGGAGCGGATTATCTGTAGTGGACCTTTCTTAAAATTCGCTGAGCTGGCAGCGGTATTAAGGGAGGCTTATCCCAAAGCCAAAATCCCCACTCGGAATATGCCCAACTGGTTTGTAAGGATTTTTAGTATGGTGATGCCGGAAATGAAACAGCTACTACCCGAGCTAGAGGTAGACCGGACGCTATCCTGGGAAAAGGCAAAGGGTATGCTGGGTTGGGAGCCGCGCCCGGTGAAAGAAGCGATTCTTTCTACTGCAGAAACCTTGTACGAATACGGAATACTAAATAGTTGAGATAGGAGGTAGACGCGATTTTTTTTGCAAAAAATGCTTGGTGGCTATTGTATAAAACCATTCGATCATTACCTTTGCAATCCGTTTGGGAAACATCCCTGACGAAGAGCAAAAGCGAGAGTAGCTCAGTTGGTAGAGCACGACCTTGCCAAGGTCGGGGTCGCGGGTTCGAATCCCGTCTCTCGCTCTTTTTTTATGCCCTTTTGGGTAGGTTGAAATTCCAACAACTTTTTTCCTTACCCATCTACACCACGAAATTTAACGCGTTGCCGGAGTGGTGGAATTGGTAGACACGAGGGACTTAAAATCCCTTGGGCGTTTAGCCCGTACGGGTTCGAGTCCCGTCTCTGGTACTTCACTGAAGCCTTGCCCCCGCGCGAGGCTTTTTTTTGCACACCAGAGTTCTAATTCTAAATGTTGAGGGTTGAATTTTAAATGGACTGCCAGTTCAATTTTGCTCTTGGGCGTTTAGGCCGTACGGGTTCGACCGGATCAGTCCATATTCCTGGGGGCCCATACCGCTCAGGCATAAATTTTCGCCAGTCGGTATAGGAAGAAACTGATGTTAGCTACCCCCCTGAACTGCGATCTAAAGGCCTTGATTTTAGCATTAAAGCCTTCTGCCGAAGCATTCACCCACTCAGGTCATGCTGAGCGAAAGCGAAGTACCTCGGTTGCAAATGCTAGCCAACTCCCCCAGCACTGCGAGACACCCTAATCTCCAGGAGGGCTTGCACCCACTTACCAAGGTCAAGGGAGCCCAATCGTTTCCCAGCGAATTCTCTAGTTGATAGCTGATAGGGGAACTGTAGCTACAGAGCCCCTTCCGCACCGCGCAGGCCTAACGCCAGGATGACTTTTGAGCATGGCGACATCACCCCTCTCTTGCCGCAATCGCGCACCGGTGTGCCTGACCATTTAAATGCGCATAGAAGATGCGATCGCAATGCAATTGCGACCGAGCACTGCTTAACTTAATGGCATTGGGCTTGTACCCACTTGCTAAGGGCAAGGCTGCCCAATTGTTCCCCGCGGGTTTTGTCTATGATCGAGAGCTGGGGACCTTCACTCATTTTTTATTGATTGTGTGGTCTTGGGCGTTTGTCTTTAGTATCGATGAGTGAGCCACCAACAAGCCGGACCGCGTAGGTTGTCGGCGGCCGGCGTTCCGGTGACGGGCTTGCCGCCCTAAAACACCGACTACGGCGAGGAATGCACAAAGGTCTCAATGTATTTAAAAACCTCTGTGGACACTGTGCCATCTTTGATTACTCTGTGGTCTCATTTTCACCACCCAGCAGAGGTAGTCCTTTCACTTAAAATTCAACCTTTAGCATTCAAAATTGGGCAAAAAAAAGACACGGTTTCCCGCGCCCTTTTCAATGGGTAACCAATTGTAATGTTTAGATGCCCTGCCCACTGATGGTAAAGAAGCTCTTCTGAGGACCGAACTTGTTCAAGGACCAAGTGGCAGTAAGCAAAAAGTATCTGGATAGTGCATTGTATTGCACGTCCTCAATAAAGTTGAGGCTAGCATTCCGGGAGATCCCCACATTTTGGTTGAGCAGGTCAAAGGCCGTTGCCTTCACTTCCAGACGCTCGGTGGGCCCAAAGGTGCGCGAGATGGAAGCACTCCACAGCGGCACGGTTTGGGTGCCACCAAACTGCTCACCAAAGTACTGCTGATAGTCAAAAGTGGTATTCACTTTCAGCCGCGGGCCCAGGGGTATTCTCAGGATTGTGTAATAGGTCAATTGACTGTATTGCTGATTGAGACTTATCAGTTCCGAATACCGTACGTCCGTAACGTTGAAGCGGGTCCCTACGGTCCAGTCCAGCACTTCCTTCTTCTTGTTGTCCAGGGAAACCTGCAGCTGCGTGGTTTTGCGCTGGGTCTGGTTCTCCACTCCATTTACCCACTGCTGCTGTTGGTTATAGACATAGGTGCCGTTCATGCGCAGGCTCGTTTTTATGGGTTTTATCAGGATGCTGCCGCCCAAATAGCCCATACCCATAAGGGCGTCTCCGGTATTCTCTGGAGTAATCACCTGCCGAAACTGACTGTCGATGGTTTGGGTGTTGGTGATCTTGTTGCGGGTATACACCACATTCACCATGCTGAAGAGGCTACGGAAATTGAGCTGACTAAAGGAGTGGTAGCCTAGCTGTGCCGAATGCCGGTATTCTGGTACCAGATCAGGATTTCCCGTCACCGTTACCAAGGGGTTGGCATTATTCAACACAGGTTGCAGCTGCTGAAGCGTGGGTTCGTTCAGCGTGGTGGAATACTCAAAGTTGATCGACTTGGTAGTAGTGAACTCATACTCTGCCGATAACCGAGGCAGAAAATTCATGAAGTTCCGATTTAGCGGTACATCACTGGCTAGTACTGCAGAGAGTTGACTGTTGAGAAAGTCTACTCCGGCGGTGAGGCCATAATCATTCTGATTGATGCGGAGGCTCACCCCCAAGCGGTCAGTCGTGTATCGCTTCGTAAAGGCATTGCTCAGTTCCGTATTCAAGACCTCCGAACCGTCCTCCCGGTCATAGAAATCCTTGGCGTAGGTTTCCGTGGAGCTTCCCCGACGATAGGCCGTTTCGAGATACCTGCCACGGCCTAGCGGTTCGGTATAGATAGCCGCAGCCGAATAGCCAAGGTTGTCTTGATCCTCGTCTTGTCTTTGGTCTAGCAGCTCCGTGGTGAAGGTTTCCCCCTGTGGATCATTGGCAAAACGGGAGTTGGCGAGGAGCATCATGTCTGAACGTTGCGCACTCCAGTTTCCGCGGCCTTCCAAAGTGAGCAAGCGGCCGGGCTTAGCGAATAGCTGCCGGTAGGTGGCCCGAGAATCTACCGAGTGGGACTGTCCTTCTGTGGAATTGGTGCGCTCTTGGCTGTTTTGCAAAACGCCGTCGCCAGATAGGGTTTGGGAGGTGTTTTCCCCAAAGCCGCTGTTGCCTCCAAACCTAGCATCTGTGCTGAAGGTAAAACTGCTTTGCTCGGGTCGTTCCCAGATCAGGCGAACGTTGCCCCGGTGGCTGTTTTGGCCCGTCGTCCGGAA
>JBCBHI010000190.1:0-7830 GCA_038525885.1 Bacteroidota bacterium | reverse complement strand
CTACTAAGGCTATTTTATCCTTGGGTTTTATATGTAAGCTAGCCTCCTCATACAAGGTACGGCCTCCCAAATGATACGTCAGATTCTGAATCGCTAACATGTTGCGAAGATAGGACATAGAAAAGCCCTTGGGCAACTCAGTACAGTTGTCTTCTGTGCCTTACCGAAAGAATCAGCATTATTTTGGTATTTTCGCGGCTTCAAAAATGCCACACATGAATATCTCTCCTACCTCTCTTGCTGACTTTACCCGTTCTGTATTCATGGCCATGGGCGTAACCACAGCGGATGCCCAACTCGCTACAGAGGTACTGTTGTCAGCTGATTTAAGAGGAGTAGACTCCCATGGAGTGGCACGCCTAACAGGGTACGTTCGGCTATGGGAGGCCGGTAGAATCAACCCAACTCCCAACATCAAAGTGGTGCACGAAACCCCTGGCACCGCCACCATCGACGGAGATGCAGGCCTCGGTTTGGTGGTAGCCCCCAAGGCCATGGAAATCGCCTTGGAAAAGGCAGAGAACGTAGGCACGGGGTGGGTTTCCGTTCGCAATTCAAACCACTACGGTATTGCGGGGTATCATGCCTTAATGGCCGTTCCTCGCAACATGATCGGTTGGTCCATGACCAATGCTAGTCCGCTTGTTGCGCCCACCTTTTCCGCTGAGCGACTCCTGGGAACCAACCCCATTGGAGTAGCCATACCAGCCGGTAAGCAGCCCCCTTTTGTGGCAGACTTCGCCACCACCACCGTAGCCAACGGTAAACTGGAGATTCTGCAACGAAAACAAGAAGATGCTCCCATAGGCTGGGTACAAGACAAAGATGGGAATCCGACTACCAATGCCTATGGCGTAAAGGAGGGTGGAGCATTATTACCCTTAGGCGGCACTCGCGAATCGGGCAGCCACAAGGGATACGGGATGGGAGCCTTGGTAGACATCCTATCCGCCGTACTATCAGGGGCCAACTACGGACCATGGGCTCCCCCCTTCGTAAGTTTTCTCCCCTTAGCTCCTGATCCTGTTGGCGAAGGACTCGGTCACTTCTTGGGAGCCATGAGGGTAGATGCCTTCCGTCCGCTAGAAGAATGGCAGCAGCATATGGACAATTGGATTGAAAGATTCCGTAATTCAACTCCTGCCCCAGGACAAGACCGAGTTCTTATCCCCGGTGACCCTGAAAGAGAAATGGAAGCACAGCGAGAAAAAGAAGGGATCCCCTTATTGGACGCAGTAGTAAAGGACCTTACCGAAGTAGGCAAGAAATTCGGAATTGAACTTCCAGTATAAGACTTTACAGGAAGACGGCCTCCATAACAAAGAGGACCCTGACATCAAGCGGGATCAGCTCTAAAACACAAAACCTATTCGAGTAATCAACGGCGAGTTGGTATTACTTCTTCCCGGATCCCAAAGCAGGTTATAAAAGAGTGCAGCCATAAACCCACTTCGTGGCCCCGTCTGCTGAAACAAACCTCCCCCTACAAGAAACCCTGGCACCCACTGCCGCTCTACCGGAGAAATCGTAAAAATCTCTCGGTTAACCTGCTCATATTCAACCTGAGCAAACAACCGCTGACCTATTCGCTGACGTGCGAACACACTTCCACCCCACTCATACCTACTCCATCCCGTTGGGAAATTCCTAACGTACAAAAATGATGGCCCCAGCCCCACAGAGGTTTTAGGTAATATTCTGTATCCAACACTGGGTGATAAACCAAGAACTCCCGTACCCTGGGTAAAAAAGAAAGAACCACCAGGCTGAAAAAACAACTTAGCACGAACCTGCTCCCAAGTTAGGGGCTCCTTTTCCTCATCCATCTGAGCCCAAGAGCTAAAATGAATAAAGACAACAAGAACAATGGAGAGAATTATTTTCATATCTAATTTTCTTCTTCTACCAATACGTATACATCCTCAGTAGGCTTTTTCATGAGGTACCGCTCTCTCGCAAATTTCTCAAGCAACGCTGGATTACTCATGAGCTCTTCCCTGTCATGGTGCACTTCTTCGATCATCTCCAGGAAGTATGAACGTAGTGCCTGCAAATCACGCAACTCACGAGTCAATCTATACCTCGTCACGAAATCATTACTATCAAAAAACAACATCCACACTATGAAAGTGGAGCCCACTAAAACGTAAAAGTTCTTTGCCCACTTGGGTATTCTATCCAACATAGCTGTACCTCCTTTCTACAAATTACAAAAATCGTGCTGTCTCCTGCAATGCCAGATTATTCACACCTAGCTAGGGCCATTATATCAACGAAAAAGCCCCTAACGCAGTGCGAAAGGGGCCATACTCTTAAGCCAATTCTAAAATCTATCAGAAATTGATACCTGGATAGTAGGCAATTTCTCCAAGCTCTTCCTCTATCCTTAGCAATTGGTTATACTTTGCCATACGGTCAGACCTTGAGGACGATCCAGTTTTAATTTGGCCCGTGTTCAGAGCCACTGCCAAATCAGCAATGGTATTATCCTCAGTCTCTCCCGAGCGGTGTGACATTACGCTCTTATACGCATTGCGCGTAGCAAGATTAACTGCGTTTATCGTTTCAGTAAGCGAACCAATTTGGTTCACCTTTACCAACAGCGCATTTGCTACACCTTTATCGATGCCAGTTTGCAAACGGTTCACATTCGTCACAAACAAGTCGTCACCTACCAGCTGTACCTTACTCCCAATAGCATCGGTGAGCCCTTTCCAGCCATCCCAATCATCCTCATCCATTCCATCTTCTATAGAAATGATCGGATATTTATCAGCCCACTCTTTCCAGTAGCCTACCATTTCCGAAGAAGTCAACTTATCTCCAGTAGACTTATGGAAAACGTAATGCCCAGATTTGCTATCATAAAACTCAGCACTAGCCGCGTCCATAGCGATAAACAAATCCTCACCAGGCTTATAACCGGCTTTCTCGATCGCTTGCAGAACAACCTCAATAGCCTCTACGTTCGACTTCAGGTTGGGAGCAAAACCACCCTCATCGCCCACGTTGGTAGACAAACCTTTATCCTTTAGTACCTTCTTCAAGGTATGGAACACCTCAGTTCCCATCCGCAATGCTTCAGAGAAAGAAGGAGCCTTTACAGGCATTACCATAAACTCTTGAAAATCTATACCATTATCTGCATGGCTTCCACCATTCAGGATGTTCATCATCGGAACCGGCATAGTATTGGCGTTTACTCCGCCTAAGTACCGGTATAGTGATTGTCCAGCCTCTTCAGCAGCAGCCTTTGCCACCGCCAAGGAAACCCCTAAAATCGCATTAGCGCCAAGTTTTCCCTTGTTATCGGTCCCGTCCAATTCCACCATCACCTTGTCAACAAGGTTCTGATCGAATACGTCAAAACCAATCAGTTCATCGGCAATGATCTCGTTAACATTAGCGATTGCTTTTGTTACACTCTTCCCTACAAACCTAGACTTATCACCATCTCGCAATTCCACAGCTTCGTACTTTCCTGTAGAAGCTCCTGAGGGAACCGCCGCACGGCCAAAGGCACCAGTCTGGGTCATTACATCTACTTCCACCGTAGGATTACCACGTGAATCCAAGATTTGGCGGGCATGAATGCGTTCAATGAGACTCATTTACTTAAAATTTGGGTTATGCGTTCATCAACTGAACAAACTTATCAAAAAGATACCTTGAATCATGAGGTCCAGGAGAAGACTCAGGGTGGTACTGCACCGAAAAAGCCTTCTTATTCGTCAGTTTAAGCCCTTCAATCGTTTGATCATTTAAGTTTACGTGAGTCACTTCCACCCCATTCGCGACCTCTAGTTCCTCACCTGACACCGCAAAACCATGGTTCTGAGAGGTAATTTCTCCCAACCCTGATTCCAGGTTTTTCACCGGATGGTTGATACCGCGGTGGCCATGGTGCATTTTATATGTAGAAATATCCACCGCCCGAGCCAATATCTGATGTCCCATGCAGATTCCAAATACAGGTTGATCTTCGTCCAAAATCTCCTTCACCGTATTCACTGCATAGTCCATGGCTGAGGGGTCCCCAGGGCCATTGGAGATAAAATAACCATCTGCACCCCAAGCCTTCATATCAGCAAAAGAGGTTTTGGCAGGGAACACTTTGCACTCGCAATCCCTTTCTACTAGGTTCTTGAGAATGCTAGACTTTATACCCAGATCAAGTACCGCAACTTTCTTTCCGTTCCCCTCTCCCATGGTGTACGGCTCCTTAGTAGTCACTTCGCTTGACAGTTCCAGTCCCTCCATATCAGGCACCTTCTTCAGCTCTACCATCAGAGCCTCTGGATCTAGAATCTCGGTAGAGATTATAGCATTCATAGCCCCTTTAGAGCGTATGTGTCGCACCAGCATCCTGGTATCTACCTCAGCAATACCTACCAAGTCATTGGCCTCCATGTATGCTTGCAATGACTCTGAAGCATTGATTCGGCTATGTTGATCGGAAAAACGATTGACCACCAGCCCGAAAATCTTTGCTTTATCTGACTCTTGCTCATCAGGATGCACTCCATAATTCCCAATATGAGCTGTGGAGTTAACCATGATCTGCCCATAATAGCTAGGATCAGTATAAATCTCCTGGTATCCCGTCATGCCAGTATTGAAGCAAATCTCGCCTCCAGAGGTACCTTTTTTCCCAATCGATGCACCACGGAAAAATGTTCCGTCTGCCAAGAGTAGTACCGCTTCATCGCGGTTGTGATATTTCATAGAGTTTGCAGGAATTGGATTAATCGCGCAAAAATAAAAAAGGGATTGGACTTATACGTCCAATCCCTTTATATCTAATTATGAGAAGTAATGCAGAATTTACTCAGCATCCTTTTTCTCTTCAGTTTCACCAGCATCAGCAGATGGAGTTTCATCTACCGCAGGGGCATCTTCCGCAGGTGCTGCTTCTACTACCTCTTCGGTAGCAACTTCAACAATTACGGCTTCTTCTACAGCCTCAGAAGTTTCAGCAGCAGCTTTCTTAGCACCACCTCCACCACCACGACGGCTACGGCGTGTTTTAGATTTCTTAGGAGTATCGCTTAACAACAACTCATTGAAATCTACCAATTCGATCATCGCCATCTCTGCGTTGTCACCTAAACGGTTGCTCAACTTCAAGATACGAGTATACCCTCCAGGACGATTACCAACCTTGCCTGATACCTCATCAAACAAAACCTTAACCGATTCCTTATTCTGTAGGTAAGAGAATACCACCCGACGGTTATGGGTAGTATCATCCTTTGCTTTAGTGATCAAAGGCTCTACGTATTTACGCAATTCCTTTGCCTTGGCTACTGTAGTCTGAATCCGCTTATGCAGAATCAACGAAGAGGCCATATTGGAAAGCATCGCCTTCCTGTGTGAGGAAGTACGGCCCAAATGGTTAAATTTCTTCCCGTGTCTCATCGCTGTTAGTCTTCTTCAAGTTTGTATTTGGAAAGATCCATGCCGAAGGTCAAGCCCTTCTCTGCAACCAACTGCTCGAGTTCAGCCAAAGATTTCTTACCGAAGTTCCGGAACTTCATCATGTCAGAAATCTCCAAGCGTACAAGATCACCCAACGTACGTACGTCGGCAGCTTTGAGACAGTTGTAAGCACGCACTGAAAGATCCAAGTCATTCAACGGAGTCTTAAGCAGCTTCCGCATGTGCAGCATCTCCTCATCTACCGTATCCTGCTCACCTTGTTCAGCATTTTCAAGCACCATATTCTGATCACTGAACAACATAAAGTGTTGAATCAAAATATTGGCAGCTCCTTTTAGTGCAGCTTCCGGGTGGATAGACCCATCCGTTTCAATATCTAAGATTAATTTTTCGTAATCCGTCTTCTGTTCTACACGCGTGTTCTCTACGCTATACCGAACATTCTTAATAGGGGTAAAAATGGCGTCAATAGCGATGTATCCAAAAGCCTCATCACCGGTTTTGTTTTCCTCTGCAGGTACATAACCACGGCCTTTATCCAGATCTAACTCCATTTCCATTTCCACACTTTCATCTAGATGACAAATAATGTGGTCTGGATTCAATACTTCAAAAGCATTGGTGAACTTGGAAATATCACCCGCCTTCAAAACGGACTGGCCTTTTACGGATACAGTAATTTTTGAATCCAAGATTTCGCCCAAAGTCTTGAAACGAACACCTTTCAGATTCAAAATAATCTCCGACACATCCTCAACTACCCCTTCGATGGTCGAAAATTCATGCAGTACGCCAGGAATCTTCACACCGGTAATCGCATACCCTTCCAAAGAGGAAAGCAAAATGCGACGCAATGCGTTACCAATAGTTACTCCATACCCTTTTTCAAGTGGTTTGAAGGTAAAAAGCCCATGAAAGTCATCGGCTTTCTCCATCACCACCTTTTCAGGCATTTGAAATGCTAAGATGGACATATATCCTGGGTTAAAACGTAATGAAAAGGTTGCAGGAATTATTTCGAGTACAATTCCACGATCAGTTGCTCCTGAATGTTTTCAGGAATATCCTCACGTGCGGGATCTTGTACATACTTACCTACTAATTCGGAATTATCCCACTCTAACCAACTCCATCGCTTCCCGCCACGCGTGGCAAGGCTTTCAGTGATAGCTACTAGGGACTTAGAACGTTCGCGAACACCCACAATGTCACCTGGCTTCAAATGAACAGAAGGGATATTTACGATGTCACCGTTTACAACGATGTGTTTGTGAAGTACTAATTGGCGTGCAGCACGACGAGTAGGCGCAATGCCCAAACGGAAAACAGTGTTATCCAAACGTGCCTCCAACAGTTGCAATAGTACAGTACCAGTTACACCACCTTTACGAGATGCTTTCTCGAACAGGTTTCTAAACTGACGCTCCAACAAACCATAGGTATATTTAGCCTTTTGCTTTGCAGCCAACTGCAAGGAGTATTCTGACGCCTTCCGACGACGGCCACGTCCATGCTGCCCAGGAGGGTAGCTCTTCTTTTGCAGCGCTTTGCTAGGCCCAAAAATGGGGTCATTAAATCGACGGGCAACTTTAGCCTTCGGTCCTCTGAATCTTGCCATGAGTTTATCTCGCGCTTATCAATTACACTCTTCTACGTTTGGGAGGACGGCAGCCATTGTGAGGCAACGGAGTTACGTCACGAATGGTGGTCACTTCAATTCCCGTATTTTGGATAGTACGGATGGCGGACTCACGTCCGGCACCAGGACCCTTTACGAATACCTCTACTTTACGTAGTCCCAAGTCGTATGCTACCTGAGCACAGTCTTGAGCAGCAACCTGAGCTGCATACGGAGTATTCTTTTTAGATCCTTTAAATCCCATTTTACCAGCTGAGGCCCAAGAAATAACTTGGCCCGCAGAGTTGGTCATGGAAATGATGATATTATTGAAAGAAGCTTTAATGTGTGCCTGGCCTACAGGCTCTACATTAACTACTCTCTTTTTAGCTTTATCTTTTCTCTTCTGCGCCATGATCTCAGCTGTTATTATTTAGTAGCCTTCTTCTTGTTAGCCACAGTTTTGCGCTTACCTTTCCGAGTACGAGAGTTATTTTTCGTACGCTGTCCACGCAAGGGAAGACCTCTACGATGACGCAATCCACGGTAGCATCCAATATCCATCAAACGCTTGATGTTGGCCTGCACCTCGGAGCGCAACATACCCTCCACTTTATAGTCATCGCCAATGATGGTACGAATAGTATTCGCTTCATCATCAGTCCAGTCTTGAACTTTCTTGTTTACATCTACCCCAGCGCGATTCAATATTTCACCCGCTGTGTTTTCACCGATTCCGTAGATGTAGGTAAGCGAGGCCTGATCTCACTTAC
>JBCBHI010000189.1:0-7840 GCA_038525885.1 Bacteroidota bacterium | reverse complement strand
AGTGGCCGAAGTCACCGGGTCGATATTTTCATCAAAGTTGGCCGAAGAAATACTAGGGGTGGCAAACTCTACCGCCACAGAACCCTCTCCGGTCTCCGGGTTGTACGTGGTGCTAGGGGTTGGCAAGAAATTGAAGGCCGGGTTCGGGTACACCACAGGCCGGTCAGTAACATCGAAGGCAAAGGTACTGTGAAAGTCCCCGGTCAGGATGACTACGTTATCGATGTCATTGTCACTGATCTCATTCATTACGTCACGCCGCTCTTTGGGGTAGCCGTCCCAGATGTCCACAAAAATGCTTTCGGTAAACATGATGGCGGCGGAGTCTGTAGGTGCAGGATTGCCTCCCACATCGGTAGCCGCAAAACCCACATTGAGCTGGGAGAATATAATCTGGTTACCAATAACCTTCCACTGGGCGTCAGAGGTATTCAATTGATCAAACAACCAAGCCTTTTGGGTTTCGCCCAGTACCGTACGGTACTCCATGGTGTCTATGGCCAGGCTGGGTTGCTCTTCGCGACCCTCCAAGCGAGTATCCACCATAATTAGATCTGCCAGATTTCCATATTCAATAGTTCGGTAGATGCTGCGATCAGCCGTTTCCCGTACCGGCATCCATTCAAACCACACCTGTTTGGAGAGCTCCTTGCGCGCCTCCCAATCGCCTTCGTCTACCTCTTCGTCTTCGTTGTGGTTTTCAGCGCCGTCTTTATAGGCATCATTGGCGGACTCATGGTCGTCCCAGATGGGGATGAACGGGTGTTGCTGGTGGGCGGCTCTAAGGTCAGGGTCCAACCGATAGAGCGAATACCGGGTACGATAATCGGCGGTGGTGAGAATCTCGGTATCTGGCACGTTTCTCCGGTCCAGGCGTGTAGAATCAAACCCGTAGGTGCCCACTCCGGCTCCATACTCGTAGATATAGTCTCCCAGGTGAATTACCGCGTCCAAATCTTTGCCCTCTGCAATCCGTCCGTAGGCGTTGAAATACCCCGCCTGGTAGTTGCTGCAGCTTACCACCGCAAAGCGAAGCTGGTCTGCTTCATCAGCAGCGGGGGCAGTGCGTGTGCGGCCGGTAAGAGAATTCTGTCCGTTATACGCAAAGGCATAGTAGTAGGTGGTGGCCGGTTCCAGGCCCGTCACATCTACTTTCACGGTAAAATCCCGCTCGCCCGTAGTAGTGGTATCGCCATAGGCCACCAAGTTGGTCAACTCAGGATCTGAATACACCGCCCAGGTTACTTCTACCGGATCTTCGTCCGTTACCGTAGTAACCCGTGTCCAAATAACTACCGCATCACTCAACGGATCGCCCGAAGCTACTCCATGGTAAAATGGGGCCAAAGCTTCATCGAAAGGCAAGTGATCATCTTCGGTAGATTGGGTGCGTTGTAACCGCTGCGCTGATTTGGGCAGGCCTGCAGTAGGGCTAACTATCTGTGCCCAAGCGGCTTGGGTGGCCACTAAGGCCATAAGCAGTAAAACTCTCTTCATGGGGTAAAGCATTCAATGGTCGAAAGCGTGAAAGTAGCCGCCGCCTAATCGATTTAGTGTGCATGCAGATTACCTCTCCTTGAAGATTATGTGTTGAAACAAGGGAATTGGTAACGTAAAGAAAAAGGGAAACGGAAAACATTTAAGGTTTTGACCATTAGCCCTCAGTCCCCTGACTACCTCTGCCGGCGGCACCCGTTTACCGCTATATTGACCTACCTGCTTGGCCATAATTGTGAGGAAAGAGGTAGGTTCGGGCAATAGAGAAATTCCAGACAAGATGACCCAAAGGCTAGTAGAGGCACTTTTACAAGTGGCGGTAGTGTTACCCTTGGTGGTGTTGGCCCTTGAGGAGAGAAAGCGGGCATCGCTGAAGGTGGTCCTGGTTTTCGTCTTGTTCTTCGTTGGTAATAAGGCCTTGCTAAGCTTGCCTATAGTATATGATGAAGCTAGAGTTATTGAGGGCAACTGGAACTGGGCCGGAAAGATTTACGCCATCCTAGGATCAGTTGTATTTCTCTTCTTTTATAAAAAATACCATCGGGCAGATTACTTTTTGACCTGGAAACAGAATTCAACATTTAAGCACAGAGGCTTTGCGGTCGTGCTGGCTATTTTCATCATTGGGGCCCTTATAAATTTGATCTTCCCCTCCCCAATGGTATGGAATTCGGAAACCCTTTTATTCCAACTCACCATGCCCGGTCTGGATGAAGAAATCGCCTACCGGGGGATTATGCTTGGTTTGCTCTCAAACACCCTCAAAAAAGACCTGTGGTTTTTTGGGGTAAGGCTGGGTGCACCGGCCATTTGGATAAGCTCCATCCTGTTTGGGCTGGTTCACGGTTTGATGATATCGCCTGCTTACGAGCTCTACTTTTATTTCGAGGCCTTTTTAACCTCATTACTTTACGGGCTAGTTTGGGCTTGGCTCACGCTCAAGAGTGGCAGTATTCTTTTTTCGTTGATCTCCCATAATTTAGCCAATACTGCCTTGTATGTTATCCGGATGCTGAACTAAGACACAGAACTTGTGAGGCATAATACAAAGCATTGGTAGTCAATCCTTTTTATGACAAACTGGTAAAATGCAGAGAGCATCTTGCTGGGCATGGAAAACCCTGAATCATGAAGATAAAACGGTATTGCTTCATTCCTTTTTTCGCATTCTTCTCCGTTGGGGCAAATGCTCAGTCACTGGAGAATAAACTTGATGTATTGCTCGACTCGGTTTATGCGGCCAACAGGGATGCTTTGGGGATCTTAATTCATGTGGAATCTCCCAACCATGATCTTTCTTGGACCAGGGCCGTTGGTTTTTCTGACAGTGCCCAAACAATGCTTCTGGACGCTAGGCAACCCGTTTTGATTGCGAGCAATACAAAAACGTATGTGGCCGCTGTCATCTTGAGATTAGTGGAGGAGGGACTCCTCAATTTGGACGGCGCCATCTATGATTTACTTAGCCCGGAAACCCGTGCTTTTTTGGAGCAGGACCAGTATAACCTCACTGCCATAACCATCCGGCACCTGCTCTCTCATACCTCGGGGATTCACGATTACGTGGATGATGCATATTTCAATTGGGTTATTGAGAATCCGCAATATGCCTGGACCAAGGAGGAACAGATGCAACGAGCTATGGAAATTGGAGAACCCCTATCTGAGCCGGGAGAATCCTTTAGCTATGGCGATATCAATTATCTGCTACTCACCGAAATCATTGAAAACATAACCCAAACCGATTTTTATACGGCAATTCGGACCTTACTCAAATACGAGGAACTTGGTTTGAACCATACTTGGTTCAAGGATTTAGAACCAACGCCGGATGACTTACCCCCTTTTGCTCATCAGTATGCCAAGGATTATCAATGGGATTCCTACCTCATCAATCCTGCCTGGGATATGTACGGTGGAGGCGGAATAGCCTCTACGGTAAAAGATGCGGCCCTATTTTTTCAATACCTGTTTGAAGGGGAGATCATATTGAATGACCGCGTCTTGCAGGAAATGTACGGGTATGTGCTGCCCGAAGCAGAGTCTAAGTATTGTTTGGGGCTATATCGTTTCGATTTTGGATTTCCCATGTACTACCATGGCGGTTGGTGGGGTACCGGGGTAAACTACTCACCCGAGACGAACACCTCCATCGCGGTTTTTACCTTGGTTAAGGAAAAGCGGAATGACGTTAACCCTTTCTTGGGCAAACAGATTCATGAAATTATCAGGCTGATGCCTTAGTGAGGTCAATGGGCAAAAAAATGCCGACTCAAGGTAATCCCTAAGTCGGCTTCGTATGATGTCTAATATCTTGGATCAAGTCAACAGACCGCCATCAATCTGGATCACCTGGCCGGTGATGTAGCGGCTTTGGTCGCTACCCAGGAATACGGCCAAGTCTCCTACTTCGTTGGCTTCGCCTCCGCGCTTCAGCGGGATGGCATCCGTCCAGGCTTTTAGCTGGCCTTCGTCCAGGGCATCGGTCATTTCGGTGATGATAAAGCCCGGAGCAATGGCGTTGCTACGGATATTGCGCGAGCCCAACTCGATGGCCACGGACTTAGTGAAGCCAATGATGCCTGCTTTGGAAGCAGAATAGTTGGCCTGCCCAGCGTTACCTTTAATACCCACAATGGAGGTAACGTTAATGATACTCCCCGCACGCTGCTTCATCATCTGGCGGTTGGCGGCCTTCACCGTATTGTAGCAGCTCTTCAGGTTTACGTCGATTACCCGGTCCCAATCCTCCTCGCTCATCCGCATGAGTAGGTTGTCCTTGGTGATTCCCGCATTGTTGATGAGGATGTCCAGGCTGCCGAAATCCGCAATAACGTTATTAATCAGCTCTTGTGCGGCGTCAAAGTTAGATGCATCCGAGCGGTACCCTTTCGCTTTCACGCCATGGGCCTCTAGCTCAGCTACCAAGGCTTCGCCTTTTTCTACACTACTCAAATAAGTGAAGGCCACGTTGGCACCTTGTTCTGCATAACGCAAGGCGATGGCCCGGCCAATGCCTTTGGAAGCCCCTGTGATCAGGGCATTTTTTCCTTCCAATACTTTCATTTGGAGCAAAAGTTTAGTCTCTGCGGATTCGCAATTCGGCCACAAAACTAGGAAAAATGATGAGTTGATCCTCCTCGGCTAAAAGCTACGGTGGTCAAGTGGGTAAATATACTCCTGCCAAGGCCTTGGCGGAGGGGGTTAATGTGCTAATGCGGTAATGGGACAATGGGGGTGATGAGATGATGGATCGATGAGGTGATGAGATGATGTAGCCGATTGCGTGGAGTTGATGACATGGCATTAAGACAATGTGCTGAAAGAAATCCTTGTCCCTCGTGCCTTGTTCCTCGTACCTTTATAATCTTGTCCCTTATTCCCCTCTATTCTCGCGCTCACACTCACACTTTACTCTCGCCGTTGTTGGTGTTTAAGCGAAGCGTCACCGGAACGCCGGCCGCCAACAACCTACGCGGCAAATTCGCCTTGGAGAGGTTAACCCCAATTTTGCTCGTAGCAAAATGGCCTTTGGGCTGAAGCCACCTAGGTCCTTCCTATCGTCAGGATGACTTTGAGGGGTGGTAATAGATCCTCCCAGATCATATGCAAGCTGCGCGCTCCGGCGATAACAACAAGCACCCGGGATATCCCTTTTGTAAGGTGGCAAGGTTTCGATAGCTCATTACTCCTGCCGTTGTTGGTGTTTAAGCGAAGCGCCACCGGAACGCCGGCCGCCAACAACCTACGCAGCAAATTCACCTTGGAGAGGTTAACCCAACTTAAGCTCCTAGCAAAAGGCCTTTGGGCTGAAGCCACCTAGGTCCTTCCTAACGTCAGGATGACTTGGGGGGTGAGAAAAATGATGTGATGCACTGGGTTTCAACCACTTTCTTCCTCAGAGTTAGTCATCTTTGCGGCATGACCGTCGCCGAATTTCTGGACCGCTATGCGGGTCGTAAGCTTGACATGGACTCGCTGAGCTCTTATGAGCAATGGGCCCTCCCGTTTTTTCACCAACAGGACGTAGTAAAGGAGCCCCACCTGCAAATGACCTTGCAGCTGGACATCACGGAGGCACTGGCCTATTACCGGGCAGAGGTAAAAGGCATGCCTGGGGCTACGTTTACGGCATATTTGATTTGGCATCTGTCGCAGACCACTAGTCGGCACCCGTGTTTCCGGTACCGCTGCATAGAGGGTGAGTGGTACGTACTAGACAACCTGCCGGTTTTCACCCCTATCGCCATTGGGGGCGACGCCCGCTTTTCGGAGACGCTGCTGGAGAATGTGATCCCAAGTACCCTGGCTGAGTTCTTCCCTTACTATCAAGGGCAGCTAACCAAGGGCCGTAGCCGGGAGGATTTTCAGCCTTTGAGTAACCTGGAATGGGGCGGTGCGCTCTTTGTGGGCAACTTGCCCAACCTCCAATTCACGGGGTTTACGCTGCACATGTCGGCATTTCATATGGGGCGACCGTATTTCTATTTCGGCAAACGGTACACCCAACAGGAGCGAGATTTTATCCCGATGCTGATCACCTTTGACCATGCCAACCTGGACCCTTTTGTGCTCTCGTCCTTTATGGAAGATTTTGAAGGTTCCATTGCTGGGAAAGAAATCTCCGTGAAGTAACCCAGATGCCTATGTGGAAGGGATTTTTGCACTGTCTTGATGTATAGGTCGTGCGGGTGTATGGCTCTAGACGACTTAGGGAACAGGGACTTCGAAGGGTCGCACATTTCCTCATCGGCTCATCAATCCATTTACTCATTTCCTAATAGTCCTATTGCCGAATTAGCACATTCACTCCTTGCCTCGTCCGCTCATCGTCTCATTAGCTCATCATCACATTTACCCCTAACTTCGCGGCCTATGCTGACCAACATCGATACGATCATCTTTGATCTGGGGGGAGTTATCATCAACCTGGACCCTATGGCTACCGCGGTGGCTATGGGCAAGGTGATGGGTGTTTCGCCGAATACCCTAATGGATGCCCTTCATCATGATGAAACCTTTCAGCAATACGAGAAGGGGTTCATCTCGGATGGGGAGTTTTTGCACTACCTGGAAAGCTTTACGCCTAGGGAGGTAACGCCAGGTGATTTGACCGATGCCTGGAATGCGATGCTGCTGGACATTCCGCCTTCCCGGATTGCCTTGCTGCAACGACTAGCGGCGGACTACCGCCTGTTTGTGCTCAGCAATACCAACGCCATTCACATTCGTGCCTTCAACCAAATATTGCAAAAGGATACCGGGCACAGCAGCCTGGAAGCCATTGGTGTATTCGATACGGTATATTTCTCTTATGAGGTAGGCCGAAGGAAACCTGATTCGGAAATCTTTAGTTACGTAGTGCAAGATGCGGGGCTAGATCCGGCCCGTGCCTTGTTTCTTGACGATGGCCCGGCCAATTTGGAAGGGGCCCAATCCGTAGGGTTGCATACGCAGCTCGTTACTCCGGACCGCACCATTCTGGACTTGTTTGCATGACAAAGATTACGCCTAAGGCGCTTACGCGTCACCTGTTGCTATTCCTAGCTACTTTTTTCACGATTACCCTCACAGGCGCAATGGTATATGCTCCCGGCCCATTACCCGAGCCGATAGAGGAGAGCTTTGCCTGGTACTGGGCTTTCTTCAGCCAGGGGTTCTATTTCTCCATCCCCTTTCTGGGCATACTATTAGCCCATGAGATGGGGCACTACGTAGTTTCGCGTATCCGCAAGGTAGATACCAGCCTGCCTTATTTTCTACCTTTCGTACCTGCGATTCTGGGTACGCTGGGAGCAGTGATTGTCATGAAAGGGCAGCGCAATACGCGGAAGGATTATTTCGATATTGGCATTGCGGGGCCGCTAGCGGGTTGGGTTTTGGCCATTGGGGTAATGTGGTATGGATACGCCACCCTGCCCTCGCCAGAGTTCATTTTCGACATTCATCCGGAATACGAACAGTACGGGCTCGATTATCCGGAATACGTTTTTCACCCAGATTCACTGGCCGCCGACTCTTTGGTAGGGCAAATCTACTTCGGTACCAACCTCACCATGAAGTTTTTCGAGGCCGTAGTGGCCGATCCTGAGCGGATTCCTCCGCAGCAGGAGATTATGCACTTCCCGTTTATCATGGCGGGTTTCTGGGCGCTCTTCTTCACGGCACTCAATCTGCTGCCTATAGGGCAGCTAGACGGGGGACATATTTTGTACGGGCTACTGGGTGCTCGCCGACAGCGAATTATTTCGGCCACCATCTTTTTGGGCTTCATTATGTACGCAGGCCTGGGGCTGATCAACCCCTACTTGCCCACGTGGGAGCTGGCCTGGCAATTGCCCGC
>JBCBHI010000188.1:0-7870 GCA_038525885.1 Bacteroidota bacterium | reverse complement strand
CAGCCTTTTCACGCAGAATTCTTAATTCATGTTCTAAGGCGTGCTGACTCTCACTTAACTCCTTCAAACGTAGCACCTGGATTTCGCTCATCCCTGAAAACTCCTGGAACTCAGGGTCTTCTTTCCAAGCTCCTTCCTCGGTGTAGAATTTAGAGAAAGTAGTTTCCTCCCCCTCAGCATCAGTCCGGGTACCCTGTACTTCATATCCCTCTCCTTTTTTCTCTACGTCAATATTTACTTTCCCATTATGGATTTCCTCCAGCTCATTCAATTGCCCATGCAACTCCTTTTCTAGCTGCAGGAGTTCTTCTATCACTACTTCTCGCTCTTCCAGTTCATCCATCACCCGGATTACCATGGCTACCTTTTCGTCGCTGTCGCCACCATCGATGTGGATGAATTGGTTTTTCTCAAAGCCAGAAAACTCCTTGAACTCTTCATCCTGATGCCAAGCCCCTTCCTCATCATATACCTTGTTGAAGGTTTCTGTCTCTCCGTTTTCTAACTCCCGAGTACCCGTGACCCGGTAGCCTCCGTTCTCATTCTCCACCTTGATCTTAACGGAGTGCTCTCCTTGTAAGTCACTATGGACTCTTTCTACATGAATGCGGTATTCATGTTCCTTTTCCTCCTGGCCTAGCGCCTGGGTGGCTATTCCCGCCACAAGAATGCCCGTAGCGAGCAGAAAGGCTTGTTGCTGTTTTTTCATGTCCTAGATGCATTTTTTTGGATGCTTCAAATGTATTGGCTGGGGTCCAAGTATCTGGTTAAAGGGTAGTTAAGAGCTGTTAAAAGATGTTAAAGCACCCCACGGTAGTGGTGGAATGCCGTACTTTTACAACAATGAGACTGAAGAACTTACGGTGGATAGTCCTGCTGATGAGCTTAGCTCTGGTAGCCTTGGTACTTTTTCAGTACCGCTGGGTGAACGACACCTTGCGTGCCAATGCTCAGCAGTTTGACAAGCAGGTGATCCAGGCTATGAACGAAACGGTAACTGTGCTGGAGGAAATAGAGGCTTATGAGACCACACTTCGGCAGTTGGAATATTTTGTGAGCCAAGATGACTGCTGTGCCGAGCAACGCGTAATCTCCGTAGCAGACACCCTTCGCAACAAAACCATTGTGGCCCAGCAAGGGATCCATATCTACCGTTCGGATGTAGAGGTGCTGCGCAAAAAGGAGCAGGAGATGGCCGTGCTGAAGCAGGAACTGCACCACCAACGGATTAAGCTCAATAATATACTGGGGGATACCCTGGTGGAGGCCCGGGTGCAAGCGAACAGTTTCGTATTTTTTAACCAGTCCTCTGATACCCTACCCCAGATAGTGGAACAGGAAATGCCTGATGACGGGCAAAACCAAGTGTTTCATATTGTGATAGAAACACAGGGCGAAGAAAAAGAAGTCCCTTTGGCTCAGCGCCTGGATGCTGACCTGATCGATAGTACCCTCCAAGTTTCTTTGCTCAACCAGGGCATCGACATCCCCTTCCAATTTGGGGTGATGGACTTGGCAAAAAACACCGTGGCTGCCACTAATACTTCCGAAGCCACTCCTCACCATCTCCTCTCTTCACCCTATCAGGTGGCCATGTATAGGCGAGATCTTCTTAAACGGCAGCCCGCCATGCTGTCTATGACCTTCCCGCAAAAGAATGCCTACATGATCAGGAAAGTGGTGCTAACCTTGGCATCCTCTATACTCCTGGTAGGGGTGATTCTCTTTTGTTTTGTTTATGCGGTCCGCACCATTCTGAAGCAGAAAAAGCTTTCAGAAGTCAAGAACGATTTCATCAATAACATGACCCATGAGTTCAAGACCCCGGTGGCTACGGTAGGTCTGGCGGTAGAAGCTTTGCAAGATGTAACCTTGGGTGATTTACCGGAGATGAGAACCCGGTACTTGCAGATAATCCGGGATGAGAATAACCGCCTGGGCATGCAAGTAGAAAAGGTGTTGCAAATAGCCACTCTGGACCGCAAGGAGCTCAAGCTGAAAATTGAGAAGATAGATGTACATGCAGTGATACGCCAAGCCCTGGATAAAATCAATTTGCAAGTGGCGAAACGCGAAGGGCAAATTCTCACGCATCTGGAGGCGGCCAGCTCAGAGGTAGAGGCGGATCCCTTGCACCTATCCAACATTATCTACAACCTGCTAGACAATGCCAACAAATACAGTCCTGAAGAGCCTCAAATTGATATTGCGACCCGCAGCCAGCCCGACGGCCTATGGGTAACGGTAGCGGACCAGGGAATCGGTATGACACGTGAGGTAGTGAACCGGATCTTCGATAAATTTTACCGTGTGCCGACGGGTAATGTGCACAACGTGAAGGGTTTTGGTCTGGGTCTGGCTTATGTGAAAACTATGGTGGAGGCCCACCACGGTAAGATTAAGGTAACCAGCCAACCAGACCAAGGCAGCATTTTTGAAATCTTCATCCCCTACGCACATGGCTGAGGCTACTAAACTACTGGTAGTGGAAGATGATCCTAACCTAGGGAGCATCCTCCATGAATATCTTACCCTGAAGGGATATGAGGCTACCCTAGCGCGGGATGGTGAAGCGGGATGGGAGCGGTTTCAACAGGACACTTTCGACCTATGCGTTTTGGATGTGATGCTGCCCAAGATGGATGGCTTCTCGCTGGCGGAGAAAATTCGTGACCGCGATGTGCAGGTACCCTTCCTTTTCCTGACGGCCAAAAGCATGAAGGAAGATGCGATCCATGGGCTGAAGCTGGGAGCGGATGATTACCTCACCAAGCCCTTTAGCATGGAGGAGCTAATGCTACGGATGGAGGCCATTTTGCGCCGCACCAAGGCAGGACCAATCCGCCCCGCAGACATCCCTCAAAGTCTTTCTTTCGGGCAGCTTTCTTTTGATCCTACTCAACAGCAACTAACGGGCCCCGAAGGCAGTGCCCGGCTTACGGGCAAGGAGGCAGCACTACTGCATTTGCTTTGCCAGCACCTAAATCAAACTCTAGACCGCCGCACGGCCCTGAAGGAGATATGGGGAGACGATAGTTATTTCAATGCCCGCAGCATGGACGTATACATTGCCAAACTGCGCAAACACCTGAAACAGGACCCCGGGTTAGAACTACTTACGGTACACGGGCAGGGATTCAAGCTTGTAGAACTCCGCTAATTTTTGTATATTCTGAGGTAGCGCAGCAAGCCGTAGGTCTGGTTTGAAGAAGCTAGGTATAGCAAGTAAGTAACACCCAACACTTTACAGGTTCTTCCTAGGTCACTCCTTTAGCCTCATCGGTATTGGATTCTCCAATCTTGGTGGATGTGGGTCTCAGGTTACCCCATCGCTTTCTTTTTTAATTATTTAGTAACAACTTCGTGGCCTTTTTGGACCCACTTAGTTGGTAATTTTCATTATTCGACCCAAACTGCCTGTAACATGATAGAGATAATACCCTCAATAACCGTTCTGGAGGGGAACGTGGTGAAGATGAAGGCGGGCGATAAAACCCGTGAGGTCATCTACAATGAAAACCCTCTCGACTTGGCCATGCGTTTTCAAGACGCAGGCATTCGTAAGATCCACTTGATTGACCTGGAAGGTGCCCGGCGCGGTGCCCCCATCAACTATCCTGTGCTAGAGCAGTTGGCAGGGTACACGAACCTAAAAATTAATTTCAGCGGCGGCATCCATACGGATGGCGACGTGAACAAAGCTTTTGAGTGTGGGGCTACCCGAATCACGGCAGCTAGCCTGGCGGTTACAGACCCGGTACTCTTTAATGACTGGGTGATTAGCTATGGCCGCGAACGCATCATGCTAGGTGCTGGGGCGCTCAACGGCAAAATCCGCATTCGGGGTTGGCAGAAGGAGACGAATGTATCCTTGGATGATCATATCGAGTACTTCTACAACCGATCACTCAAGTATGTAAAGAGTGCGGACATTAGCCGGGACGGTCTGCTAGAAGGACCCAATTTTGAGATGTACAAGCATCTGGCGAATAAATTCCCTGAGCTGTTCATCGTAGCTATGGGAGGTGTTCGGTCTATTGAGGATGTAAAGCAGCTTGAAGACTTGGGCGTAGGCGGCGTACTGGTAGGCCGCGCTATATATGACGGTAAGATAAAGCTGGAGGAGCTACGTCCCTTGGTAGATAAATATTCAGACGAAGCAGAGATGACTGCTTAAGGATACTCTTCCCCTATCAGAACATGCACCCCGGCCTAGGCTGGGGTTTTTTGTGCCTTAATCCTTGGGAAGCCCAGTAGTTATCGGCACCCTTTCTCCTTATTATTGAGCGGATTAACTGTAACCACCGAGGCCCTTCCTTCGTCAGGGTGACCGAGAGGGGGGACCACTGGGGTGCAGAAATACAAGGTCACGCTGAGCGACAGCGAAATAACTCGATCAAGAGAGGTACCAAACGTGCATTTTCAGGAATGCCTCCTATCGTTTATTAGCTTATTCTGAATTCAGGTTAACAAGGATGAATTATGCAATCTGCTGATTTACAGGACTTGGCAAATCAGTGGTAAGACCACTTGAAGTGGTCCCACCACAAAATCATCCCCCGATTCACCACCTGACCATTCTCCCTTCACTTTTTTCGGGGTTCCCGATACCTTGATTGCAACCGTCTTGGATATAAAGACATCTCTAGTATTGTAAGAAACTACCCTTTATTATGGCAACACCCATCCCTGGCCTGCGCCCTGTCCCTATCCTGAAAGGGCGCGTAAACCTCATGCGTTTCTTTGGAGACCCCATTGGGGTGATGACCAAAATCTATCGTGAGCACGGCACCATAGGCGCTGTGACGGCAAAAGACAGCAGTATGGTTTGTGCCTTTGGGCCAGACTACAATCAAGAGATTCTATCCAATAGCCGTCAGTATTTCAACTGGGCAGATCTGCCCGTAGAGTTCCCCGAAGGTTCTCCCGCTTCTCGGTTTGGGATCAACCTGACGGCCATGAACGGGGGCGAGCACAAACGGCATCGCCAAATGATGCAGCCACCCTTTTTGCGGAGCAATATTGCGGGCTACCGGGACGCGATGGTGGAAACTATAGGCGAGGTACTCGCCGACTGGCCCGAGCAAGGCACCATCAACCTGAAGGATGAGATGGTGCGGATCAGTATGTTGGTCATGATGCGGTGCATGTTCGGGTTGCGGGTAAAGGAAGAAGCCTTGGCTTTGGGACAGATGAGTTTGGACTTTCTTACCCAAGCAGTCAATCCCGCCGTGATGGCTTTTCCAGTCAATATACCCGGCACTCCCTACCGTAAGTTTCTAGACTTTTGTGGGCGTTTCGAAAACAAATTTATTGAGCTGATAGAAGCACGGAGAGCTTCCGATGTTGCCCCTACGGATGTGCTGGGAATGCTGATTGAAGCGGCTGATGATAAGGGAACCCGTTTCACCAACGAGGAACTCGTAGGACAAACGGGGCTGCTATTTGTAGCAGGTCACGAAACTACCGCCTTCACCCTCATCTGGACCCTGACCTTGCTATCGCAGCATCCGGAAACCTATCACAAGTTGCAAGAGGAGCTGGAACCGCTACAGGGGGAAGCCCCTGATAATGAAAAGCTAAGAGAGCTGAGCTACCTGGATGCGGTAATTAAGGAAAGCATGCGTCTACTACCTGCCACGCCCAATATGTTTATGCGCCGCGGAATAGATCCGTTTACCCTGGGTGGGTATGACCTACCCTCCGGCGCAAAGGTGATTCTGTCTCCGCTGATCACCCACCGTATGCCCGAATTGTATGCAAATCCGTTGTCCTTTCGGCCGGAACGCTGGGAAACTATAAAGCCCTCCGTTTACGAATATATGCCCTACGGAGCTGGGCCCCGTATGTGCCTGGGTATGGGCTTTGCAGACCTGGAAATAAGGTTGGCGCTAGCCATGATCCTGCAACGGTGGAGGGTGGCATTGCCCCAAGGCACCACCGTGGATGCTAAGGTGCGAGGGATTACCATGGGGCCGAAGAAGGGCTACACGGCTAATCTGTACCCTACGGCGGCGGAACCCGCAGTAAACCCCATTGGCGGTAATTTGCGAGAGCTTGTGAGTTTCCCGCAATAAGCCCACGGTGGCAGGAATATTTGGAGAAGAGGGAAAGAACCCGGTTCTTTTATAACTATGGCACGGCCTCAGCGTAAGCGCGTTCTTAGAATCTTCCACAACCACAACACCTACTTCAAAGATCAGAAGTCCTTTGAGGACCGCAAGGAGCAGATAGCTTGGCGGAGTCCCATTCCGAATCTTTCAGGTGTTTTTTGGGATGGGAGATGGAAAGTGCCCGAGGCATACCTGCCTGACCAAGGAAAATCCTGGAATATACTGGTAGCTCATGATTTCAATGCAGAGTCCTTGGAAAAGGCCTTCTCACAAAAGCTCTGGCAAAGCCCGATAATTGAGCGGGAATGGAGCCCAGAAAAGCAAAGGTACCTCTACACTCCCCAGTTGGTCCAAACTTGGTCGCTGCACAATGCGTACCGAGCCTTTGAAATCTTTCGGCTAGAGGAGGCCGAAGGAGTTTTTACTCTACACTTGCAGTACAACCCCTACGAACTCGGCGAGCCTCATCGGGATAACTTCCCTCTCTGCATTTTGAGGCCGAATGAGACGGTAGAAATCAAAATAAACGGGAAAGCCGACCATACCGGAAGTTCAGGTAGCCGCAGAGTATACCGCGAACTGTGTTACCGGTTGCGGCTATCGGAAGCATTTGAGGAGGTGAGTTTTTACCCTCCACCATTGTCTAAGACTCCTACCCTAGCACTAGAGGAGCCCATGCAAACGGTGAATCTGCTGAAGCGATTGTATTAAAATCCCCTTCTCGCTGGCTACTTCACGGTTTGGTCTTCCTGGTAGATGTAGTAATTCGAGTCTACGCCTATTTCATCATTCCAGGTTACTTCCTCTAGCATCTGCCAGCTGTAGGTGGGTATTATACGTTGGTTCTCTCCATTTACCGTGATATCCAGGGGCATGATGAAGTTCGAAGGAACGTTGGACCAGCGGTACAGCGTGCCATTCTCAGTCTGGCGGTAGGTGAAAGTGGGTACCCGAACATCCCTCAGGTATATGTCGAATAACGGCTGAAGGTATTCACCAGACTTTTCGGCGATGTAGCTTTCTACCATCTCCGTATCTACGGTTTGGTGATAAAAATCCTCATTGAGTCCCCGTAAAATACCACGCCAGGCTTCATCGTCATTGATGATTCGGCGAATGGTATGGAGCATATTCCCTCCTTTGTAATACATGTCACCAGATCCTTCACGCCGTACATTGTAAGGCCCAATGATGGGGATGTCATTTCTGATGTTGGAACGAGTGCCGCGTACGTATTTATAGGCGGATGCTTGGCCAAAATGATATTCTAAATAGAGGCTCTCGGAGTAGTTAGTAAAGCTCTCGTGGATCCACATATCAGCTACGTCCTTGTTGGTAAGGCTATTGGCAAACCACTCATGCCCAGACTCGTGCACAATGATAAAATCAAACTTAAGGCCTTCGCCTGACTGGCTTAGGTCACGGCCCAAGTAGCCATTGCCAAAGGCATTGCCATAAGTAACCGAGCTCTGGTGTTCCATCCCTAAATAGGGTACGTGTACGAGCTTATAAGAATCTTCATAGAAGGGATATGGACCAAACCAGTGCTCAAATGCCTCCAGAGTCATAGTGGCTTGTTTAAAATGCTCCCTGGCCTCTTGCTCATTTTGGCGAAGCACCCAGTAGCTACAATCCAGGTCTCCCTTATCGCCAGGGTACGTTTCAGTCCAGTTCACATAGTCCCCAATGTTGACGTTGATGGTGTAACTATTGATGGGGTTAGTCACCTCCCAGGTGTACGTCACTTGCTTTTTCCG
>JBCBHI010000187.1:0-7882 GCA_038525885.1 Bacteroidota bacterium | reverse complement strand
TTGTGTATTTATGACGCTGTTTGGCGAACAGCCGCATGAGGGCTTCGCTTCTTTCTCTACGCCTATGGAAGTACAAACCTCCATCGACCGAGGATTGCGTTGGTTGAGTAAAGCGCAACATTCCAGCGGTGGCTATGGAGCGGGCAGTCATTATCATCAAAATATACTGGACCCGCATGCGGTGAAGCCAGATCCGGCTACCACGGCCATGGTAGGTATGGCTATGCTCCGTACGGGTTCTACGCTTACCTCAGGGCCCTATCAGAACCAACTGCAAGGCACGCTTAACTTTCTGCTAGAGGCGGTGGAGCAAACACCCCAGAATGAGATTAGGATCACCAAGGAGACCAATACGCAAATACAAACCAAGCTGGGGCATAACATCGATGCAGTCTTGGCCGCCCAGTATTTTTCCAACCTACTGGACTACGTGGACCACAGTCCTTCTCTGGAGCGCCGAATACGGAAAAGCCTGGAGGCCTGCACTCAGAAAATAGCGGCCGCTCAGCAGTCTGATGGCAGTATGTCTGGCGACGGATGGGCCGGAGTCTTGCAAAGCTCGCTGGCAGGCAATGCCCTGGAGGCTGCCAGGTATCAAGGCATTGAGGTGGAAGACACTGTGCTGGAAAATGCACAAAGCTACCAGTACAATAACATGGATGTTACTACCGGGGAGGTAGATGTAGACCGGGGAGCCGGGGTGGTTTTGTATTCCGTCTCCAGCAGTGTGAGAGGCGCTGCGCGTGATGCCCGTACCGTTCGCGAAGCGGTTCGGCTTGCCAAAGAGGAGGGCCGGATAGAGGATGATGCTGAGGTTTCGGCAGAGGTACTGCAGGATATTGGTTACGACCGGGAAGAAGCTATGGAACTGAATACGGCTTACCAAGTATATGACCAGGCCAAAGCTACCGCTCAGGATGATGGTGTAATGAATGGTTTTGGGAATAATGGGGGAGAGGAGTTTCTCAGTTTCCTACAGACAGGGGAGTCCTTGATCATCAATAAGGATGAAACCTGGACGGACTGGTACGATAATGTATCGGGCAAGTTGGTTGCCATCCAAAACAGAGATGGCAGCTGGAACGGCCACCATTGCATTACCAGCCCGGTCTTTTGCACTGCCACTACCTTGCTTACCCTGGCCATTACCAACGACGTGGAAAAGCTGGTAGCCCAGGGAGCGATGAAATTAGATTGAGGTTTTATGCTATGACAAAGAAAAAGCCCCACGGAACTTCCATGGGGCTTTTTTAAACACAAATGATAACCAATAAAATATCTTAAGCGTCTGCCTTTTCTTCAGGCTTAACGTTTACTGTCTTCTTATTATCAGCTTTCAAACGGCTTTTGCCATAAGAGCCTTTAATGATTTTACCTTTTTTGGTGCGGCGATCTCCCTTGCCCATATCGTTTACTACTTTTTGTTTCTGATAAATTTGGAGAACAAAAGTACGCTTATCGGGCTTTTTTGCCAACCCTTGGCGTATTTTCAAGCCGATTTAACGGCTTTTTGTATGAAAATACTTGCAATCCATACCGCAATGCCAAAACAGCACTCATTCAGTACTATTCAAAAATACACATCTATAGTTAAACAACCTAACCTAGGTCCGGTAAAAGCGACAAAGGCGGGGCTGGAAGGTGATGCGCCGGGTAATCCCAAATTCCATGGTGGCATCGACAAAGCCGTTTACGCATACGGGCACCAACACTACGCCTGGTGGCAGGAGCAATATCCTGAGTTAAGCTTTCCAGTGGGGGTTTTTGGTGAGAACCTGGTGGTAGAAGGATTGGACGAATCCACTCTATGTGTGGGTGACCAGTATCAGGTGGGTAAAGTGATTTTGGAGGTTTCCACCCCGCGTATTCCCTGCCTTACCTTGTCTGCCCGTATGGGCGATCCGGAGTTTCAGAAGAAATTTTTGGAAGCTTTACGGCCTGGAATATACCTGAGGGTATTGCAAGAAGGGGAACTGGCTGTGGGTATGGAATGGGAGTTGATAGCCAGGGGAGAAGCTGGGCTCACCCAAGTAGAGGCATTTCAGCTATACTCCGGTACCGCCAATGCGGAGTCTTTGCGGATAAAGGTGGCCAATGAACCCCGGCTGCCGGAAGAATGGCGCCAGAAGATTCTTCGGGCTTTGAATTGATAATCATTCTATCGCCTTCGACGATTTTATCCCAAGACGGTACTTCCTTTTGTAGCCAAATTGTAGCTTTGCGGCCATTGAAAAATACTCCGACTAGTAGCGGAACAATTGTATGAGCGAAGAGAAAAAGCCAACCAACTTTCTGCAAGAGATTGTAGAAGAGGATTTGAACAACGGTATGCCCCGTGAGAGCTTGGGTTTCCGTTTTCCACCAGAACCCAATGGATATCTGCACATAGGCCATGTAAAAGCCATGAGCATTAGCTTCGGACTGGGAGAGCAATACCAGGCACCGGTAAATCTGCGGTTCGACGATACCAATCCTGCCAAAGAGGAGGATGAGTACGTACGGGCGATTCAAGAAGATATCCAGTGGTTGGGCTTTCAGTGGGCACAGGTGTGCTACTCTTCAGACTATTTCCAGCAGCTGTACGATTGGGCCGTGCACATGATCAAGGAAGGAAAGGCCTATGTGGATAGCCAAAGCAGTGAGGCAATGGCCGAACAAAAGGGGACGCCTACCAAGCCCGGGGTGGCAGGCCCGCACCGGGAGCGTTCGGTGGAGGAAAACCTCGATCTCTTTGAGAAAATGAAGAATGGGGAGTTTGCCGAAGGGCAACATGTGCTGCGCGCTAAGATTGATATGGAGCATATCAATATGCTGATGCGTGACCCCATCATGTACCGGGTAGTAAACAAACCGCACCACCGGACCGGGTCCGATTGGCATATATACCCCATGTATGACTGGGCTCATGGGCAAAGTGATTTTTTGGAAGGGGTAAGCCATTCGCTCTGCTCCTTGGAGTTTATGCCCCATCGTGAACTATACGATTGGTTTCTGGATCAGATCAAGGAAGGTACCAAACCCCTGCCGAAACAACGGGAGTTTGCCCGGCTCAACCTGGATTACACCGTGATGAGCAAGCGTAAGCTCCTATCCTTGGTAGAGAACGGTACGGTAGCCGGCTGGGATGACCCTCGCATGCCTACCATTTCGGCCATGCGCCGCAGAGGGTATCCGCCTCAGGCCCTGCGCAACTTTATAGAGCGTATAGGAGTGACCCGCCGGGAAAACGTGATTGAGCTGAGTCTGTTGGAGTTCTTCGTGCGCGAGGAACTAAACCGGACGGCCACCCGGGTAATGTCGGTACTAGATCCGGTGAAGGTGGTCATCACCAACTACCCAGAAGGGGAGACCGAGTATGTGTCTACGGAGAATAACCCGGAGGATGAGCATGCCGGTACGCGTGAGCTTCCTTTTGGGCGTGAGCTGTATATTGAGCGGGCTGATTTTAAAGAAGAAGCCAACCGTAAGTTCTTTCGGCTTACCCTGGGCAAGGAAGTACGCCTAAAGAGCGCATACATTATTAAAGGGGAAAGTGTGGTAAAAGATGCTGATGGCAACATCACGGAAATCCACGTGACCTACGACCCCAAAAGTAAAAGCGGTAGCGGTACCGAAGAAAGCCTGCGGAAGGTAAAAGGTACGCTGCACTGGGTAGAGGTTTCTAACGCGGTTCCTTTGGAAGTGCGCCAGTACGACCGGTTGTTTATGGATGAGGCACCTGACGGCCATAAGGATAAGGAGTACACTGAATTCCTCAATCCTGATTCCTTGCAGGTAATCAATGCTTTTGGCGAGCCCAGCCTCAAGGATCGCGAAGTAGGCGAGCGGGTTCAGTTTCAGCGTTTAGGCTACTTCGTGGTAGATCCTGATAGCACTACAGAGCACCTAGTATATAATAAGACCGTAGGACTGAGAGATAACTGGGGCAAGAAGTCCTAACCGTGTTTTCACGTTGCATACAACCCTCCCTTGCACTGTAAGGGAGGGTTTTGTTTTTTAGGACCTACCATTCCAGGCTGTATTTGTTTTAAGGGCGAGGTAGGCTTATTATTGTATTACTAAAATTATTCTCAATCTATGCTACATTTCCCCACAAAAATTATTGGGTCAGGTCTGGTTATTTTTGCTTTTCTACTGAATACCGCGACCAGTTGTATAGATCCGCCCCCAAGCTTTTCTCCAGTTACTTCAGAATACCTCCCATATTTGCTGTTTGTATCTGAACCCATGAGTGGCGGGTATGATGTCTGGGTAGATACCGTAATTGATGCCCATAGCATCAATGGCGTAGGAGATACGGTCTCGGTAGAAGTCTCTTTCCAGTTAGAATGGGTCCGCAATGCTTCCTTCCGCGAGATATATGGCTGGGTTGCCAATACCGAGTATTCCTTTTCCGATTCTGCCAATACCCGACTAGCCTATATCGTGAGCCCTTCCAACTTTGAAAAAGGACTACCGGGCCTCAGTTTCCAGTTAGATCACCCAGTCACTGGGCTTCAGGATTGGTCTGTAGAATATGGTGACAGTACCGAGGTTTTGCTGCATCAAATCTGGGTAGACCCCAATGGGGCTGCCTATGAGGAGGCCATTGTATTGCAGCGGGAAGGCATAGACGCATCGGCTAGCTCCAAAATGGTGTTCCTTCCTGAGCGTGGAATCACCGAGCTTATCATAGGAAATTTTCAATCACACATACTAGAATAATTCAATTATGCGAAAGCAAGCCAGCTTTTTACTGCTACTCATGGTAGCAGTATTTCGCCCAGTATGGGCCCAATTACCTGCCACAGCAGACTCCACGGATGGGGAGATATTTAATTCCTTTCCTGAGATTGGCCCCCTGCTCTCTAATGACCTTCAAGGGGTTCCCTTTGTAGGGGCCCTTGATGTGGCGCAAACTGGGTTTAACTACCGGATTTTTTGGGGTAAGAATAATACTTCCGGAACCCTCAAGAAGCCCTTTTACTATGTGGAAGGGATCGATGTTGCCAATACTGTGGATCTGTATGACATCAAGCGATCTCTAAACCGTAGAGACAATTTGCTTGAGGAACTCCATGATCTGGATTATGATGTCATCTTGCTAGACTACAAACGTGGTGCTGCTTATATCCAAGACAATGCCATGGCGCTGGTTACGGTTCTTGAGTTTTTCAACAAATTCTCCAAATCCACCACGGAAGAGAATATCGTCATGGGATTCAGTATGGGGGGGCTCGTAGCACGGTATGCGTTACTTTACATGGAAGCTAACGGGATGGATCACGAAACCTCCGTGTTTATCGCCCATGATTCTCCCCAAAGAGGAGCCAACGTACCCTTGGGCGTTCAGAATATATTTCACCATACGGTGTTGGATACGGAAATCCTGGATGGTGTAGATACCGAGATTTTGGATTTGGTAGAATGGTGGGCTCCTGCGGCTCAGCAGATGGCGATTTATCACTACAGCGCTAACCGGTTCAATTTTGAATGGATAAATAACGGTGCCAACATTACCGCCAGTAACTATAGTTTACCGGCAGATGTATCTAGCGGGCCTTACGTGCAGGGCACCCAAATGAACATTATAGACCCCATAGATGATGATGGAGGAACCTACATATCTTACTGGGTGCCCAACCCGGCTAAGGAAAGGGTAGACCTCCTCAATGAACTGTTTGCCATGTCTCCTTCCGGGTATCCTGAGAATTTGAAAAGAATTGCGACTTCCAATGGTGACATTACCGGCTCCTTGCAGCCACAAAACCCTGACCAAAGGAACCCAACAAACCAGGGGCCTGTGATCAGCGAAGGATTTGTAAACTGGGATGTTACGGGAGAAGTACGGAATACGGACTTTTTTAACGGCCTAGACTGCAGCAATTGGTGGGCGGCTGGTTTTTGCGCCTTACTTGATATAGAGCCCGTGGTATCTCTTAGTCAAACAGCACGGATTGGGTTTCCACAAAATAGCCCTACCAGTTTCGTCAATATCGACGGTACGGTGCGGTCTTACACCTACGGTGATGAATTTGAGTCCTATGACGAGGTATCGGGTTCTTACATGACCGAAGAATTAGGAGACGACATCGAGGGGGTTATTAATGGACTGCCAGGTACCTGGACGAGTTCCGTAACTAACGGTTGGAGTTTCATCCCCACCATAAGCGCATTAGACATTCAAGAGTATGCTCCTGGGGATGATTTCTCCTCGGCAACGCCCTGTAAATCGACTTTTGATGATTTCAAGGCGCGAGAATACAATTTTCTTCATAACAGTATTGATGGGAAGCCCAATGGAGCGTTAGACTTCATCAAGGATCATATTGATGCCTCCATTTCGACTCCCATTACTGGCAATAGCACGGCGACCCTCACTGAGGGCACTTTTGTATCCGGTGGTCACAAAATATTGAAGGCTAATAACTCGGTTAGGATTGGCGGGGGTAGTACTCCGGTTTTTTTTGAAAGTGGATCACAGCTATTGGCTAAAGCGTCCAACACCATTATCCTTGAATCTGGAGTTATTCTGGAGGAAGGCAGCAATGCCAGCATTTCTATCGTCCAGATTGACGATCGGGGAACTCCCTGCTATACGACTCAGGAAAGAAGCATTATACCAGGTGATTTCAATGAGCCGATCGATCCTAATGTACAACAAGCCCGTGGTGGGCGACTAAGCCTGCCCGAGGAGGAGTTGGCCCTACAGGTGTCGGCTTATCCCAACCCTACCAAAGGTATAATTACCGTTGATTTTACCTCAGTACAAGCCAAGGATGCCATTGCGTATCTGTACAATAGCCAAGGGAGGACGATCAAGTGGCGTAGAGGGAGAAAGGGCAAAGTAACCTTCGATATTTCTTCCTTTGATGCGGGTATGTACACGGTGATTGTGGCTACGGACAAGGGCAACTACCGGGTATCTCTTGTTAAAGAATAACCGATTTTACCAAAAACGAGCGAGCTCAGCATTAAGCGCTGGGCTCTCGCTTGTTCCTTAGGAGTATGGACTCTCGTTTGCTCCCATCTCAGGAAACTAAGCGCTTAGCTCTTACGAATGGCTACGTATACCCCTTCAAAATCAGCCAAGGAGAGCCCTTGCTCTTGAATAACCCCGTGAACCGTAATCCGGGCTAGCCCAAACTTTTCGAAGGTTCGTTTGAATAGCAGCCAGTCTTCACGGGCTGGGGATAGGAGTGAGGCCGTAAAGGAACCCCGGATGGGTTCTTGGTAATTCACTTCGCTGCGTTGTACTAGAATGTCTGCCTCTACGTCAAGGCTATTGATGCCCAACTGGACCCCTGCCCAAGCCGTGGTGATCAATAGACTGCTGATACTCCCGCCGAAGGCCGTGCCCAAGTGATTGATATTGGGGGATAGTTCTGCCCGCAGCCTAACATCATCCGGTGTATAACTCACTACCCGAATACCCATACTAGAAGTAATGGGGATATGAGTGTGTAGGTATACCTCAAATTCCTGGGCATTCATTGGTAAAAACTACAAAATTTTAAAAAGAATGTCCAATTCAGTGGTAGATACCTATGGGCACCAAGGGTAAACAGTTTGGCTAATGGATGTTTCCTGTTGAGCAATGGAATAGCCCATTGGGGCACCCAAAAGACAGGTTGATTGAAAAAATGGAAGAAGGCATTAAATCATTGTATAGAATGTAAGGTTTTTGGGAAAGCGAAAGCAAATCCTACCTAATGATCGTAATTCCAAAATGGGATACGCGTAGGGAAAGTCATTATTCTGAGATAAAACCAGGATTTTCCTCTATTTATTCAGCAAAATGTATTCTTCAATGAAAAAAGCGGAAGAAGATAAATAATGGTATTTAGCTACCAATGGTGGGGAAAGTATAAATTTAGACTAGTCCAAGGCCTAAAATTTTATA
>JBCBHI010000186.1:0-7886 GCA_038525885.1 Bacteroidota bacterium | reverse complement strand
GCCTTCTTGTAGCAATAGGGTATCCCTCAGGGTATCCGTACACCCCGCTACCGTTACGGTGAGGGTAGGGTAATACGTGTTGACCGTGGCATAGGTATGATTGGGAGAAAAGGCCGTGGAAGTATCCCCATCGCCAAACTCCCAAAGGAAGGTGACGACACTATCAGGGTAGCTGGGGGTAGTGGTATTCAGGAAGCTGATTTCTCCGTTGGTACAGAGTAGCCCACTGGTGGTAAAACTTGCCGTAGGTGCATCGTACACGGTGGTACTGTCCGTATAGGTAGCAGAGCAGCCAGGCCCCGTTGTGCCTACCAGGGTAAGGCCATAGGTGCTAGCCGAATCAAAGGTGATGTCAAGAGTAGGGTTAGTACCCACCGGCACGCCGTTGACTGACCACTGGTAGCTGGCCAATATGGTGTCTGAAACCGCCAAAAAGGAACGGGCAGCATCTACACACAGCAAAGTGTCTGCCTCCCAGGAGAGGGTAGGGCTACTGCTGTTGCGCACAAAAACGGTATCTGTTGTGGTGGTGGTTCTGCCGAAGGAATCAAACCCGCTCAGGTAGAGAACGAAACTCCCAGAAGTATCCGCAAAGGAGAGGGTAGGCGTGGTTAGCGTGCGGTCATCAAAGCTGTTGCCTAAGGGAGCATTGAACGTATACTGGGCTATCTGGTTGGTGCTGAAATCGGTCACCAAAAACAGGCTGTCGGCTACCAGTACCGGCTCAATGAGGCTGTTGGAGGTCAAGCTACCGCTAAAGGATTGTGAGGTTACGGGCCCGTTAATTCCTTCAGTAAACCGCACCTCTACCAGCTCATCAGATGCAGTAAGGTAGATCCGGTCTTCCCGGCCGTCAAACCCGTGGGTGATACCCAAAGGGCTGGCAAAGGAGATTAGGCTATCCCTTAAGTTTTCACTGCTCAGGGGAGCACGAAAGAGCGTATCACCAAAGTTGAGCTTATGGATGGCATTGTTACCGTTGGACACCGTGAGGGCGTACCAGCCGTCGCAGTCTCGAAACAGGTCCAGGTCGAACAGAACATTGGATCCGCTTACACTGGAGGTCACAATATCTCCTGCTTCAATGCTATTCAAAATACTAGACCCAAATCTCAGCAGAATGAGCTGATCATTCCCCCGGTTAGTCAAGCCCACGATCAGGGAATCCCCTTCATACACTACATCCAGACCTCTGGGGCGGTTCAGTACCCCATAGTTGCCCAAGCTGGTACTAGAGACTGATCCGCCTAGCGACCCGCTGAAGGTGAGCAGTATCAGATTGTTAGAGGTTTGATCATTCGTAACCAGCCCATACCACTGCCCGTCTTCCTCGAAGATCTTGATCTTGTCGGGCAGATTAAGATTCCCATTGGGGTTGCCCAGGGAGGTAATGGTAGGAGAGGGGTTATTCAAGTCGGGCCCAAAGAAAACCCGGGAAAGGCTGTTGCCAGATCGGCTAGTGATGAAGCCGTACCAGTTTTCTCCGTCATACACATAGTCGGCCCCAAAGGGCTGAGCAGGTATGCTGTTGACCAGCGAGCGTGAGGGGGCTTGGTTGAGAGGGGACTCCCCTACCGCCCACTCGTAGCTGTCCGCAGTAGACGTATTGGTGATGCTCACTACCTCAGACAAACAAACGGTATCTGCCGCTGCGAAGGAAACACTCGGGCAGGTTTGCGCCCATACGGGTGTAGTAGCCAGGAATGAAACGACTAGGCTGAAAAGGGCCCTGGGGGATAAAAAGTCAGGCCTGGAAAGTATGGGGTTTCTCACGGGCAGCATTACGCTAAAGGTATGCCAAAATGCGCCTTTTTTGTGGTTCAAAGGCTATAACCTAACCCATGTTCGATGAATCCGGGTTTCACGCTGCCAAGTGTATTTTTTGGGAAATAGAAATGGAATAAAAGCTTCAGGCAGTTCTCATTATGAGAAGATAAATCCGCTTTAATTAGTCTCCTGTGGGCCTTAGGCGTTGGTAAAGCCGGGGAATCAAAAGGGAATACAGAATGTCTTTTTTTTGCGAAAACGAACGGGTATCCAGAAACTTAAATCCTTGTCGGCAGATCATGAGTTGGTTCCAAGCCCTGGTCCATCCCCTATATTGTCGGTTGTTGGTAGCCAAACTGGCTATCAGCTTTTGTTTCAGTAAACCATTGATCTGCTCATGATGCACCCCTTTTGCGTGCTTGTCAAATTCATGATACAGGTTCAAATAGCCTATCAAAGTATCCAAGCTCCAATTGGGTTCTGTTTTGGTTATTCCTTGGCTATGGTTCCTGTATACTCCCATGGATTTTGGGAAATACCTCGCTTTACCAAATAAGGATAGCACGAGTTCTATCACAATATCACCACTGGGAACTTTCCAATAGAAATCAGGCAACGGGTCCACATACTTTTTGTGAAAAACGAGGCTGAGCGTAGGAATAAAGTGCGCTCCCAAAATATCTGAGGTAGTAGCATCTTGTACAGCCTCTGCGTAGATGCGGTGATCGTAATCAAACTGCCCCTCGGTTATGATGTCTACCTGATGAAAGGAGAAGGAATAGTCTGGGTTGGATTCCAGAAAAAGAACTTGCTCTTCCAGTTTGTTAGGGTCAGTCCAGTAGTCATCTCCTTCTACCAGGGCTACGTATTTCCCTCTGCACTCACTTAGGGTTTTGGTGAAGTTATACTTGCCCATCAAACCCTGATTTACCTCATAGCAGAAGGGCCTGATTTTGCCGGGATGTTCCTTCGCATACTTACGGATAATGGCCTGGGTGCCGTCAGGGGAAGCATCATCACCCACCACGATTTCAAAATCAAAAGAAGTTTTCTGAGCCAAGGCGCCCAGAATAGTTTGCTCAATATAAGAGGCATGATTGTACGCAATAATGAGTACACTTAGCAGGGGAGATTCCATGATACCTAGGGTTTTCCGGAGTAGGCTTACTTCTCCAATACTGCGTATCCAAAACCACTCGCCCCGAACCCGTTCCCGTTGTAAATCAAATACCGGGTGCCTTCGTGCACATAGGTGGTACAGTATTCGTTCATCACCGAGTCCCAGCCCTCATTACTTCTTTCTAGTCCATAAAAATCAGTTACCGGACTCCAACGGATACCATCTGTGGAGGAAGAGGCTTGAATTCGGTAGCTGTGCTCAGGATTATCCCGATAGCCTAGGGCTTGGCGGTTGGAGTGCAGCATATAGTACTTGCCATCTTCTTGCCATACACAGGGCCTGCCTATGGCATCTACCGTTTCTGAGAAATCAATGCATACATCTTCCGTTCGGTGCCAGTGGATGCCGTCTTCCGATTCGGCATATTTTACATTGTAAAACGGCTCAGGATGGTTGTTGATGTATTCTATTTTTTGGCAAGACAAATACCACATTTTCCACCGGTTCCTCTCTCTGATTACGCAAGGCTGGCCTACCCAAATGGGATCGTAAGGCCCACGGTCTAGTATGGGACCTTGAAACATCCGCTCGAACGTCTTTCCCAGGTCATGACTTACCGCCAACCCTATGGATAGCCGGTAAGAGGCCTCTTGGCTCCTATTCCAGGCAGTGTAATACAACCACAGCGCGCCGTCTACTTCCAAAAACCAGGAAGGCATGGTACCCGAATCATCAAAATACCCAGAAGCACCATGTTGGAAACAAGGCTGGGTGTATTCCCCAAGGATCTGGCTAGGTTGTGCAGGATTTACATCGATGTAACCTACCGAAGAGCGACTCCTTTCGTCACGGGTAGCAAAGAAAATTCGCAAACGGTCCTCGTCCGTTTTGAAGGCAAACGGTACCTGAGCATGCGATTTGGAGTACGGTTGGGTTCCCGGGCTTGTATAAATGTGCCCTTGCTTGATCCACTTCATATCAATATACCTCGTAGCTAGGCCGGTCACCCTTGCGTTTGGCCGGATTGCCTACGTATACCCCCCAGGGGTCTTCTACATTGCGGGTTACGCTGGAACTCATGGCCACCAAAGTGCCTTGGGCTAGCTCCGTATAATCTCGAATAGTGGCATTCACTCCAAAAAAACAGTGACTGTTGATTAGGCAATGGCCACTGAGCACTACATGAGAGGTGAAGAACACATGATCCTTTATTTCCCCGTGATGCCCAATGTGGTTGCCGCTCCACAGCACTACGTTGTTGCCTATTTTAGTAAAAGGCTGCAAAGTATTGTCCTCCAGGATGAAGCAGTTCTCGCCGATCTCATTGTGGCATACAGTAGCCTTAGAACTTACGTAGCTGATGTAGGGGTAACCTTTGTCTTTCCCCTCCAAATAAATGCTCTCTCTCAGTTGGTTCATCTTTCGGGCGGTCATAGGCGCAAAAAGATGAAAATCACCTGGGGGATAATGCATCTCTAACTCCTCAAAGGGAACCACCGGGAGTCCTCGAAACTCCCTTGCTTTTAGATATTCTTTAGAGACGGTGAAAGCCACTACCTCATGCTCTGAATCATGCGTGAGGTAATAGTGAGCCAGCTCTGCCGTATCCATTACCCCAAAAATGACCACTTTTGCCATGCCAATTCTAAATCAGTTCGTACGCGTTAGTACTGAGTAAGTTCGATCGTATCTCTTCTGGCGTGCAGTTCATGAGAGCGTCCAGAATAGACAACCAAGGTACAAATTTATCCACCCCAGCCTGAGGATACGCCACTGCTTTTGGAATAAGAAATTGGAGATTGACCTCTTGGCTTGCAAACTGCTCTTTGGTATACAACTCTTGCCCCCCGCTGGGATTTATATATACTTCGGCTCCTTCTTGTTTGCATACATCCATCAGCCGGTCACCAGCCTTCAGGGCTTGGTTCTGGTAAATAGTACTACTGGGTACTATCCGTGCAGGTAGCTCCAGGTATTGGGTTATGGCTTCCAGGCTGTGTGCAACATATCCGCCCAGATTCTTTTCCGGGTAGGTTAGCACCGTTTGCAACCAACTAAATGTCTTCTGAAAATGGGGCGCTTTTTTGTAAGCGGCTTCTATCGTGCGTAGTAGTTTGTCTCTCCACTTCTCATCTCCGCTTATCCCTATCTCATTTATCTTCTTGTTTTGGGAAGCCTTCACCAGAGGTATGGTGAAGCGATGTGGAGCCCCATTAAGCAATAAATTATTCCGGTTGATCCAGCCGCGGTTAATAAAATTCACGTCGTCATAAACCACAAATACGTCGCTTGCTGCCAGCAACTGTATGTACCCTATATAAGGCAAGAAATAGGGCTGCATTATTGAAATTCGCATCCTGAACTACTGCTTTGCTAGGCTATCAAGAATGAGGTCAGAGATCCTGTGAATCTGAGATTCCGTGAGATCATGATACAATGGTAAACAGAGTACCCGGTCCGCAATTCGTTTGGCAATAGGGGTATCTGCCGGGTTCACATAGGGCAACTCTGATAACAAGGGATGGAAATACCGCCGGGGAAGTATTCCTTCACTTTCCAGTTTTTCTTTGGTGCTAAGGAGTTGACTTTCAGAGGGAAAAACTACAGGGTAATAAATGTAATTGTACGATACCTCTGGAGAGATCTCTTGAAAAGTAAGCAAACTATCTTTCAGTTTCTCATCGTATAGTTGGCACTGCTGTTTACGCTTTGCCAGAATCTCGTCGATGTATTTCAGATTACAAAGCCCCATGGCAGCGTGCAACTCTGAATTCTTCATATTTACCCCTAGGCCATAGAACCGATCTGGGCCCCAGTGACCAAAATTTCTAATGTAGGGAATCGCTTTAGCTAGTTCAGGAATATTGGTAAAAACGGCTCCGCCCTCTACCGTATGGAATAGCTTGGTGGCATGAAAGCTAGTGGTGGAGATGTCTCCGAATTCAAAAACACTCTTGCCCTTGTATGTTACTCCAAACGTATGGGCTGCATCATAGATGATGGGAATTCCATATTCCTGCCCCAGGGCTTGTAGCGGCTCTACTGCACACGGGTTGCCGAAAACATGCGTAGCTAAGATCGCCTTCGTATGGGGGGTGATTTTCTTTTGTACCTCCTCGGGGTCGATGTTGAACGAATCAGGGTCCACGTCCGCGAAAACCGGTGTGCAGTTTTCCCACACAATGGATGCGGTGGTAGCCACATAAGAAAACGGAGTAGTGATGATTTCGCCCTCTATCTTCAGTGCTTTGATGGCTAGTTGGATAGCCAGCGTACCGTTAGCAACCCAGAACACCTGCGATACACCCAAGTATTCTGCGAGCTGTTTTTCCAGCTGTTCAGAAAGTACTCCTTGGTTGGTTAGCCATTGTCGTTCCCAAATCCCCGACAGATATTGTTGGTATTCTTCCTGCGGAGGAAAGAAAGGCTTAGTTACCGGAATTGTATTCTTTGCCATATACTCAATTATCTACCAACCCCGCGTTTTATTTTTCTGAGCAAGTTCCATGCGCTAATCTTCAGTCTTTCGGTAGATGAGCGTGCCCACCAGTCCGCAGTGTCAGTATACTGCAATTGTCTCAGGAGCGCACCCGTAATTTCCTCCACTACGTACCGGTCCCGGTATCCCCATGCCGACTCCCATAGGCGGTCATTGGCCGTGTTACGGTCCGGATTAGCACTAGATAGCCGTTGGCGATCCAAGTTGATTTTGCCTACAATCTCCGAAAGGTCCGCATTTTCAAGAGTTACTCCACAAAAATCATAGACCTGAGTCAATAATTCTTCAGGGCTGGCAACTAAGTCCTCATAGCGAATTTCCAGATAGTGGGCAGCCCCCAGCTTTGCCCCCGTTTCCCGTGCAGCAGATACATGGTCTACCCACTCCTGAGATGCTCGCCAGATATTATCGGTACCAAAACCAACCCTTTGCTTAGCCGATTGCATGGACAGAATCACATCCCGTCCGTCCCGGATCAGATGGATAAATTTCACCTTGGGCAGCACCCGGTTTATGGCGTCCATGTGGAAGGTGTACCCGGGGTACTTATCCAAAATATGGGTGGCACCAGGTGTCTTCTCTACCAGGGGTTGGTATACACTTTGGGTAAACCCATCCAAAAACTCTTCGAATTGTTTTTCATCCCACAGCGTAGGTAGCCCTTGCTCCCAGCGTTCAGCTTTCAAGTTGTCATACTCCTCGTCCCAGGCAGCCAAAAGGGGAGCCAGGTAATGGCTGAAGTGCCGCAGCTCCACGCTCCCGTGAGAGGCTATTTGAGGATGTCCCCCCAGCGCATATTGTAACCAAGTGGTGCCACTTCGAGGTGACCCCACGATGATGATGAACTCGAAGTTATCTCGAAAACTATCTGCCATGTAGGTGATTAGAATTTCAGTTCAATCATAGAAAACTTTTAGGGATTAGTGAGCATTAGTCGACGAATTCGGCAGTTCTTACGCACATTATACCTAAACGAGGGATAGAACTCTGGGTGATATAATGCGACCAATCTATGGCTCGTCTCTAGCTATTATTATAAAATGTATAGCGCTACTATGATCTAGATTAGTTAGTTGCCAATGAGTTAACCTAAACACTTCTTGGTATTTCTTTTCGTCTTTCGTTATTGCATACAAAACAGACCATTACTATCACAATCTAATAGTACATGCGATTTAACTCCATCGAGTTCGCCATTTTTCTACCCGTCGTTTTTGTCCTGTTTTGGTTTGTTGCGCATCGCAAAATCCGTTACCAAAATCTACTGATTCTGGCAGCTAGCTATGTCTTTTATGGTTGGTGGGACGTGCGGTTCTTGTCATTGATAATGCTGAGCACTTTCGTGGACTATGGTATTGGCTTGAGCCTACACAAAGCTACCAGCACGCAAAAGCGAAAAATACTATTAGGGCTTAGCCTGATAGTCAATCTAGGCTTACTGTTCATTTTTAAATACTTCAACTTTTTTGTTGACAGTTTTCACCGTGCTGCACGGTGAAA
>JBCBHI010000185.1:0-7890 GCA_038525885.1 Bacteroidota bacterium | reverse complement strand
CCAGATTGAGGTCATCTATGAGCACATCAAACGGGTAAGATTGGTACTGGTAGGCCGTACTCATGTTATGCTTTACCTTTTCCAGCAGGTTCTTGAAGGACTCGTTGTATTGCAGTACCGTACGTAGCGGGATCACATTCACGAAGAACCCAATTTGGTTCTCCAGCATTACATCTTCGCGCCCGGCAATGGGGAAGCATAACATGAGTACGGCCTACCAGTACCAATCTTACCCGTTTGATGTGCTCATAGATGACCTCAATCTGGACTATTCGCCCAACCGCTATCCCCTGTTCGACTTCATGGTCATGTTGCAAAACATGAACAGCGCAGAACGGCTAGAGGATGAAACGGATGCCCTGGGAGATTTGCAGATTGCTCCGTATGCCACCCAAGCCCAGTATTCTAAACTTGACATCAAGTGGGCTTTTTTTGACATTCCTGGTAAAATTGCCATGAAGATGGAATACAACCCCAACTTGTTTGAGAAGGAGAGCATCCAACTGATTCAGGAGAACCTGGAACATCTCTTGCAGCGGATTGTGGATCAACCACAAGTGGGGCTTGACCAACTGGAAATACGGCTGTCGCAAGACGAACTGGACGAACACGAGGCATTTTTGAGTGCCCTGACTAACGGATGATTACCAACCGCCACATACAGAAAATAGGCATTATGGGAGGCATGGGCTCCCACGCCGCCGCGTGGCTGTTTCAGAAAATGGTGGAGTTGTCCCAAGGACCCTCGGACCAGGAATACCCGGAAATACTGGTACACAACAACACCCGGATTCCTGACCGCACCCAGGCCATCATCCATGGGGGCCCAGACCCACTCCCGGAGCTATTGCGCTCGGTGGAAGTATTTAACCAACAGGAGGTAGATCTGATTGCCATCGCCTGCATGACGGCGCACTATTTCCACGCTCCCATACAGGAGGCCTTTCGGGGTGAGGTGATCAACTTACCCCGGTACCTGGCAGAACATATTTCCTCCCGCTATGCCCAACAGGCGCCGCTCAAAGTGGGCATTATGGCCACTACCGGCACCTTACAAACCGGGATCATCCAGAAGGAGCTAACCCAGTTTGGCATCCAGGTAATTCACCTGACCGGGGATGAACAGGAGCACTACTTCATGGAGCCGATTTACGGTACCCGCGGGGTAAAATCCGGGCATCTTTCGGATGAGTTGAAGAATCGGTTCCAGACCCAAGTCCACCGCTTAAAAGACCAAGGCGCAGACGTTTTGCTAGGCGCTTGCTCCGAAATACCCTTGATCATTACCCCTCCTAGTGAGGTTCCCTATATCGATGCCTTTGAGTTTCTGGCAGGCATCACGCTAGAGCGGTCCCAATCCGCCCGATAACTCCCTTTGCCCTAGCGGCATAATCAATAACTGAAAACCATCATGGGATATACTCCGGTACACCAGCAGGTGGCCCAACAGGCCATGAAAACACCCCATGCCCTGGCATTGCAAACGGCCGAGGGTGCCGTCACCTACGAGGCACTCAACCAGCAGGCCGATGCACTGGGCAGAATATTGGATACCCTGAAGATCCAGGAGAAAGCCGTAGGCGTGTTTTTACCGGCGGGCACGCACATGATCCAGACCCTGCTGGGGGTCTTCAAAGCGGGTGGAGTGTACCTACCCGTAGATCCTGCCTTCTCACACCAGCGGTGGTTGCAGGTGATAGACAAAGCGGAGTGTGAATACTTCATCACCTTGCCTGCCTGGCAAGCGCAACTGGCGCAAACCCTACAGGCCATTGACCGGGAAGCTACTCAGTTGATTCTAGAGGAGGATCATTTGCAAGTCATTGATGGAGAGGCCTATGCCTATGCGGAGTATGCTGGCTCTTTCGCTTTGGACCTGGAAGAAGATGCCAGCAACTACCTGTTTTACACCTCGGGCACCACGGGTACTCCCAAGGCCATGCTGGGTAGGCACGACAGCCTGGCCCAGTTCATAGAGTGGGAACGAAACGAGTTTGGGTTGGAGTCGGCTCAGCACGTCTCCATGCTCATTCAGCCGGTATTTGATGCCTCCATGCGTGACATCTTTTACCCGCTATGTTCGGGAGGCACCTTGCACATACCCGGCCCCGGTATCCGGGACAACATCGCCCAGCTGATGCTGTGGTTGGACGAACAGGAAATCACCCACGTGCACATTGGGCCCGCCATTTTCAGGCTCATGCTGAAGAACCTGGATATACTACCGGGCAGCAAAAAGCTACCCAAATTGCAGCACGTCCTGCTGGCTGGTGAACCGCTGTACGCCCGCGATGCCCAGCAGTGGAATGAGGGCGTAGGGAAACACGCTCAGCTGGTAAACTTGTACGGGGCCTCAGAGTCCACCATGATCAAGACCTTTCACCGGATCACGGAAATCCCTGAGAATCCGGCACACCCGCTGCACGTGGGGCACCCCATAGAAAAGGCCTTTGTGATCATCCTCAATGCCAAGGGTGAGCTTTGCCGGATTGGCGAGGTAGGCGATATCTACATCAAGTCCCACTACCTAACGAAGGGCTACTTCAACGACCCCGAAAAGACGGCCAAGGCCTTTGTACAAAACCCAATGACGGATACCCCGGAAATTGTATACAAAACGGGCGATTTGGGCAGCTACCGCAAAGACCGGAGTCTGGAACTAGCCGGCCGGAAGGATGACATTGTGAAGGTAAACGGCTTTGGGGTGAGTCTGAAGGAAGTAGAACGGGCACTGCTGGGCTACGGTAATATATACCAGGTGGTGGTCCTGAAACACGACGACACCCAAGCAGGCTCTGATTTGGTTTGCTATTACACGGGCGTGGAGCATGCCCCCGGTGATTTGAAAGAGTACTTCCGTACCCAAATCAATGACAAGCTCATTCCCTCCTACTTCATCCACATGGAGGAGTTCCCACTTACCATCAACGGGAAAGTAAACAAAAGGGCCCTGCCCAAGCCGCAGCACGTAAAGAACACTATCAAAAACCTGCCTAGGAACGAGGTAGAACAGAAGCTAACGGCCATCTGGTCGGAAGTATTGGGGGTAGAATCGGTGGATACAGCGGCCCGGTTTTTCGAAATTGGGGGCACCTCCGTGAAGGCCCTGCAAGCCCTGGCTAGGATATTTACCGCCTTCCAGGTAGAGGTTCCACTGGCCGACTTGTTCGACAACCTGTCGATTCAGGAGCTGGCCCTTAGAGTAGACGAACTCAAAAGCACCCGCGACCAGTTGAACCCACTAGAGGAGCAGGACTACTACCCGCTTTCGCTAGGTCAGCAGCAGCTGTGGGCTCTCAATACCCTAGGCCATCATGACTCTTCTGAGGAAGATACCCGCGCCCGCAGAAACCTGTTTCGCATGGGCTACTTCCAGGCCAGTTTGGACATTGAGAAAGTAGAAGCGGTGATTCGCACCCTGCTGGTGCGGCACGAAGGTCTTCGTACCTCCTTCCAGCTACACGCCGGGCAGGTGATCCAGCGGGTATGGGAGCCTGGCACGGTGACTCCTAAGTTTGCCTATACGGACCTGAGTGGCGACCCCGACCAAGAAAGCAAATTGCACCACTTGCAGCAGGAGGTAAAAGGGTCGGCCTTTGACTTTGCCCAACCTCCCCTGCTGGCCACTCACCTGATTAAGCTGGAACCGGAAAAGTATTGCTTCCTGTTCGCCATCCATCCCCTCATAGCCGACGGGCATTCGTTGAAGATCATTCAGGAAGAGCTGCTCACCATTTATGAGGGAGGCTCCCCTACTCCACTGCCCATACAGTACAAAGACTACTTGCTCTGGCAGAGCGATCAGTTGACCGAGGGCGGCATTGCCACCCAGCGGCAGTACTGGCTGGACACGCTGCAAGCGCCCTTGCCAGAGCTGTCCATCCCTACGGACTACGAGCGTGGGCATAACCCCAGCTTTGAGGGCAGCCGGTGGAAGTTTGCCCTCACGGAGGAACAGAAACAAAAGGTGGATGCCTTGACGCAGTCGCTACAAATCACGACCCTGAGCGTGGGGCTGGGAGTGTACGCCCTGCTGCTATCCCGCCTCAGCAATCAAACAGATATCATCATTGGCCTGCCCGTAGCTGGCCGTATCCGGCTGGTCCTGGAACAGGTAGTGGGCCGGATGCTCAATACGCTGCCCATCCGAATCTCCGTAGACCCGTCCCTTACCGTACAGGAATACCTGAAGGAGGTCAAAAACCGGATTTTCAAAGGGTTCGAGAACCAGGAGTATCCCATTGACAAAATGGTGGAAGACCAGGGGCCGGGCCGAAAACGGGATCATCCGTTGTTCAGCACGGCACTCATCTATGAGCACACCGAGTATGCCCGAGACGCAGCCGTATTTGGAGGCAGCGTAAGCCAGGAGCGGCAGCGCTATGCCCTTAATGAGCTTTCTCTCCTGTTGATTGAGGGGCCCAACCTCATCACCGGGCAAATAGAATACGACATCAGTTTGTTTAGCGAAGCTACCGCCCGCCAAATGGTGGATTTCTATCTGGAACTACTCAACCAGATGGTAGAAGATCCTGCGCAGCCGCTATCTCATTTGAAGATTTTGAAACAACAGGAGGCCAGTCCCGAACTCGACTTCGATCTGGAATTCGACTTTTAGTCCTAGCGATATGGTACAGCTCTTTCAGATACTACGGCAGCGGTCCCCGCTCTTTTACGTAGCCCTTATTATGCTCTCGTTGGTCAACAGCCTCCTGAGCATAGGCCTGTTGATGTTCATCAACCGCACCATTACGGGTGAGCCCCTACCCTACGTGGGAGAATATGCCTGGGTGTTTTTCATCGGGCTGGTGGTAGTCTCCTTCGTCTCCAACAAGGTTTTCCAAACCTACATGATCAAGCTCACCAACAACATCCTGATTGAGTTTGAGATCAACATCATAGAGAAGCTGCGCAAGTCGCACTACGAAGCTTTTGAGAATATGGGCCAGGACCGGGTGTACACGGCCATTCAGGATACCCGCGCCCTGGGCAACCTCCCGGAGGTATTTATGAACGCCCTCAACTCCCTCATCATCTCCATTTGCTGTGTAGTATACCTGTTTCTCATCAGCCCCTTGGGCGGCTTCACCATCCTGGGCGTTATGGCGCTGTTGCTGGTAACCTACCTCATCCGCAACCGCAGTGTAGAGCGCGACCTGAACCGCAACCGGGACATGCAAAACGAGTTCTTCTGGTTTTTGGGTGACCTGCTGCGGGGCTTCAAAGAGGTAAAGATGAGCTCTCAGCGGAACGACGATCTCACCCAACGCTTGGTGGTGAACCGGAACAAGAGCAAGGCCATCAACATCAGTACGGCCATCAAATACCTCAACAATGAACTTACGGGCAACTACAGCTGGCACATTGTGCTGGGCGTGGTCATGTTTTTGCTCCCCGTGTTCTCCTCCTTTGACCGGGGCCAAATGGTTTCTTTCATCATTACGGTGCTCTACCTCATTGGCCCGGTGGCGGTGCTCATCACCCTTATTCCCACCTACACCCGGGTCAAAATAGCCCTGGAACGCCTCTGGCAATTTGATCAGATGATCAACGACCAGCTCAACCAGCAAGAAAACATGGAAGGCAACACCCAACTACCGGATGGTTTCCGGTCGCTGGAGTTCGAAGACATTGCCTACCAATACTTTGACCGCGAGAAGGAAAGAACCTTCTCCATAGGCCCGGTATCCTTACGGATTCAGGAAGGAGAGCTGGTCTTCATCACGGGGGGTAATGGTAGTGGTAAGAGTACCTTCATCAACATCCTGACGGGGCTATACTACCCCAAGTCAGGCACCATCCGGTTCAACGATGAGGAGGTAACGGCAGACAATTACCGCCGCTACCGGGACCGGCTGACGGCCATTTTCACGAACAATTACGTCTTCCAAACGAACTACAACGGCTTTGACTTCCGCAGGGACCAAGCCGCCCTGGAAGCCTACGTGCGCTACATGAAGCTGGAAGAAAAGCTGGACATAGACTACGAAACGAACGAAATCTCCAGCCACCTGAGTGCCGGGCAGCGCAAACGCCTGGCCATGATTCATGCCCTCATGGAGGACAATGATGTACTGGTGCTGGATGAATGGGCGGCCGAGCAGGACCCTCAATTCAGGAAGTACTTCTACACCCAGTTTTTGCCGGTACTCAAGCAAAGAGGGAAAACGGTGATAGCCGTAACCCACGACGATGACTACTACCAGTACGCTGACCGGGTGGTCAAGTTTGACTTTGGGCAAATAGTCCGCGACAAAGCCCAGTCCGTAGCGACTGAGCCTATTTCATAATTAGCAACCTCAAATTCATTTACCGATATGGCAGAAAAGGTTTATTTAAAACCGAATGTGGTCATTGAACCTCTGTTTGACCGCTGGTACGCCTGGTCTCATTTGATTTCGCCGGCTACGGCCGCCATGAACATTACCGGGCGGCACCTCAAAATCATGAATAGCTACATCCAGGCTCCTCAAATTCATGACGCAGCGGTGAAAAGCCCCAAAATGCGCGGTGGCCCCTTCATGGATCTGGGCGGGAAGCACGTGGACCAAGTAAAAGCCATGCGGGAAAATACGCTGACCCAGCAGGACGAGCTGATCAAACTCTCCAATGCCATCAAGGAGCTAACCCAAATGCTGGAAACCAAGGCGAAAGGGTACTCACTGGGTGCGCTGTACAACGAGATACCGGAGATCTTGCGAGGATACGTAGAGCTGGTGTACGACCTGCAAAACCAACCCTCTTTCCGGTTCTTTGAGCCACTCTTGTACCATTCTCCCTTTTATAAGCCTGAAAATCAGAGTATTGCCCTGTGGCTTACGGACAACGACGAGCGCCCCTTTGTGCTGAGCACACCAAGGATCGATCAGCCCAATGTGCTGCACCTACAGCACCCGTTTAACCATGCGGGGATAGACACCTTGGCCAAAATGAAACGCACTCCTGCCACTATTGAGGAAGCGGCAGAGGCCTTGGAAATTGACCTAGAGGACCGTGCCTTGTTCGATACCTTCTTCACAACCGAAGCCCCGCCGACTTACCAAAAGTATACTGGCGACAAAATACGGATGCGCTACTTGGGCCATGCCTGTATTTTGGTAGAAACCGCTGAGGTCTCCATTCTGCTTGACCCAGTGGTGAGCTACTACGGCTACCCACAGGAGGTGGACCGGTACTCTGACATGGATCTGCCCGATACCATTGATTATGTGCTGATTACCCATAATCATCAGGACCATATTCTGTTCGAAACGCTACTCCCCATCCGCCATAAGATCAAGCAAGTAGTGGTACCCCGTACTACCTCAGGCTCCCTGCAAGACCCCAACCTCAAACTGATGTTTGAAGCCATTGGGTTCAACAACGTAGTGGAGTTGGGAGATATGGAAACCATCACTTTCGAGGATGCTACCATCACGGGCGTTCCCTTCATTGGCGAGCACTGTGACCTCAACATCAACTCCAAGGTATGCCACCACGTGAAGGTGGGCGAGTTTTCGATGCTCTTTGTGGCCGACTCCTGCAACGTAGAACCCCGCTTGTATGACCATATACACAAGCTCATCGGCGATGTGGACGTGGTATTCCTGGGCATGGAATGCGAGGGGGCTCCCCTCACCTGGCTTTACGGCCCCTTGCTCACCACGGATCTGGCCCGCGACAAGGACGATTCGCGCAGGCTAGCGGGATGTAACTTCGATCAGGGGCAGTACCTGATCAAGAGCTTTAACCCCAGCGAGGCCTATGTGTACGCTATGGGCCAGGAGCCATGGCTGGAATTCATCAGTAGCATCAAGTATACACCCGAGTCGCACCCCATAGTACAGTCAGACAAGCTACTGAAGTACTGTGAAGAGCGGGGTATCATTGCCGAGCGCCTGTTTGGTTCGG
>JBCBHI010000184.1:0-7897 GCA_038525885.1 Bacteroidota bacterium | reverse complement strand
ACTGGTAAGTAGCTAGATTTTCTGAGAGCTTACCAGTTCTCCATTGCCAAACCCTGGTACGTAGCTAGATTTTCTGAGAGCTTACCCCCTATCTGCGAGCGCACATTGAAGGTATAATCACCAGGAGGTAGGTTCTCAAAAAACACCGAGGGCTTGGAGGTCCAGTCTGACCACACATCGTAGATCCCCGTAAGCTGGTACTGGTATTCGGGCTTAAAGAACTTATAGTACTCAGGGGTATAGAAATTGACCTGGAAGTTGTTCTCATCGTGGCTGAAATCCCCCTCAATAGAGGTATCAATCAGCTCTTCGGTCGAGCTATGATCGCGGTTGATACCCTTGGTAATTTTGGAGATATACACCTGAAAGTCATCCACCTCCAAGTCACTCACATCCAATACAATGTAGCCAGAACTAGTACCCAGAATGTAGGCCCTGTTTTTTTCCAGACCAATAATACTTTCGTATTCTATCACGTCCTTGCGCACGTCCAGCGACATGGGCACCAGCCTGAAACTAGGCTCTGCGGTGATCCCGGTGGTAACCAGGGTAAGGTACTCCTTGGTGAACATCCAGAACTTAGCCCCCTCATCCACCAAGGCCATCTTGCCCGACACATAGTTGTCTTCCGTATAGATGGAACTTAGCACGGAGTCTCTTATAAAGGTATCCTGCCCCTCGCGGTAGGCATACACCCCATTTTTACAGGCGTACAAAACAGTACCCTGGTATTTGGCCAGGCTTGAGTTGGTCCCCTTCAGTTGGGCATCGATGGTAAACTCTTCTACCCGGGTAAATCGCTCATCTACCGAAAGGGTAAATACCCCCTTGTATTCATGATTCACGAATATCCGGTGGCCGATCATCTCAAAATGCCGGGAGGAATTCTGGAAGCCCTCCAGCTTATTGCGCACCCGCCACCCCTCAGGCAGTTTTTCTAATACATACAACCCATCATAGTTGCCTTGCAACAGAAAATCGGTGCCCTCCACCTCCTTGATGTCCCAGGTACCTTGCGGGCCTCCTATAGGAAAAGCGGACCTACCTTGAATAAGCAGGGTTCCGGTATGGTGTCCACAAAAGAGCTCGTCCTGGATCACCTTCAGGCTCCATACCTGGCCTTTGGTACCCGGTATCATGGTGAAAGCCGCATTCTCCGTTACCGGTTTGCAGAACAAACCCTGGTTGGTACCCAAGTACAAGTTACCTGCGTGGATGGCCGCCGCGTATACGCTGCCTATGACACCTACCTGATCTTCAAATTCCTTGAAGGGGGACTCTTGATTGATATGACTTATTCCGTAGTCCAGCCCCAACCACAAATTATCGTCTTGATCCTCCAAAATGGCCAATACCGTATTATTGGTCAGGCCGTTGTTCTGGTTGATCTGGTATTTCCATTCCCTACTGGCATTCAGATACAGAATGCCGTTGGATATGGTACCTAAGGCATAGGAACCATCCTGCAGCTGGATAGCACTGTAAAGCGTGAAATCCTTCAAAAAGGCATTGGGAGCCTCAATGGCTGCAATATTCTCACCCTGGTACCGGAAGAAGCCATGGGTCCGGGTTAAAATGAGGATGCCCTCGGGCTCAGAGAAGATGTTGACTAATTCATCGGTTTTGAAAACCGAATCATCCAGCAGCAAGCGGGTTTGTCCTCCCTCTATCACGAAGACTCCTTGGTTGATCCGCTGAAAATAAATGCGGCCCTCCACCTCAAACATCTTGACGATGGTCTCATCCGACTCTATAATGTTGAAAGTACCCGAGCGTTGGTCGTAGATATAAATGCGGCTCAGCGATTGGAAAAGGATCTTGTCATCGATCCCCACGATATTCCAAAACTCCTCGTCCTCCAGCAAGGGTTCCTTAAGCTGTGCGGTCAAAGAGGTGTACTCCAATATTCCGCTTTCGGTCCGTTGCCAAAAACCAAATTCGCGGTAGCAACCGGTGTATATTTTTTCGTCAATGACGTGGACCGATCTTACGATGGTTTCATTGGGAGAGGGATACAGCGTCCAAGCCGCCCCGTTGAACTCTAGTAGTCCTAGGTTATTAGCCACGTAGATGAGCTTCTCGGGCGTTTGGGCCAAGCCCCAATTCTGGTTACCTGCTTGGTAATCCAGCGGGGTAAAGTTCTGAACCGGAGGCAGTTCCTGAGCATGGGCCAGCACCACTGGCATTACCATCACCCAGAAAAACATCGATCGCAAAGCTTTCATCCTCATGCATTACTCAGCCAAGATTCCAAGATAAAGGAAAAGGCTGTTTCTTTAACAACTCATAATATTACTATGAACCCGTCAAAACCCTCCTTGTTTCAATTAAGGTGCAATCCAACGCAATTTGACATAGATCAAATGATCTGATAAGTGCAGGCTAGAGCTTTGTAGAAAACGAATACATGAAGAAAGCACATCACTTTTCCGGCCTATTCATCGCCTTGTTTGCAGGCCTCCATTTGTTCAATCACTTGCTTAGTCTAGGGGGAATTCAACAACACCTAAATAGCATGGCAGCAATGCGACAGGTTTATCGCCATCCTATCCTGGAAACCGCTTTGTTGCTAGCCGTAGTCCTCCAAATCACCACTGGGCTCCGGCTATGGGGCCGCCTGCGCCAGAAGGCCCATCCCTTTTTTGTTCGCCTGCAATTGTGGTCTGGCTTGTACCTAGCCATGTTCCTGCTCATCCACGTGGGGGCCGTGCTGGCTGGCCGTTGGGTTTTTCAGCTAGACACCAACTTCTATTTTGCGGCTGTCGGTATCAATACCTTCCCCTTCAATCTGTTCTTTATTCCTTATTACCTGCTAGCCGTCCTATCCGTGTTTGCCCACCTGGCGGCCGTGCACGCTCAGAAGATGAAACGCAGCTGGGGCACCCTAACCCCAAAGGGTCAGGCACAGATGCTATTGGCACTAGGGGCCATAGTCGCGGTATTGATCCTCTATGGCATCACGGGAGGCTTTCAGGGCGTGGAAGTTCCTGAAGAATACGGGGTAATGGTGGGCAAATGATGGGAACTGGTAGGAACACCTGCCCATAGACCATCGCTGAAGCGGCAAGCTTAGGAGCCAATAATTTTTGCTTTCTTGTTGGTATTTCGAAGCCAGAAGTGGGTGATGAGGGGAAAGCTGATCCACATCAATACCCCAAAGAAAGGAATACAAGATGTCCAAAAACAAAGCCCAACGCGATAAGATCAAAGCTTGGAAGGCCCAGCAAGCCAACAAGTTCTTGGCCACCCTACCGTTTTCTGAATCCGTTTTTCGGTCCTTGTTTCTGTACCTGAACAAGACCCTGGAAGCAAAGCCGTGCCAGCACAACTTTGACCACACCACGGCCTTTTTGGCTACTCAGGGAATCGAATTCCAGAAGCACGTAGACTTTTTCATTAACAATGGCGGGGGATGTGATTGTGAGGTGCTCCATAATGTAGAGGGAGCTTTTCCTGAGCCTCTGGCTGCTCCTCCGGCTAAACGGCCTAAGCCCACCCAAAAAACTAAGCTAGACTCACTCCAACTCCCAGGGTTTGAACTCACCTCCGTGCCCAATCCTTGGAAGCTCTTCCAATCAGGGAAGACCTACCAATTTCAACTGGGCAAAAAACAGGAAGTGATGGCCACCTTGCTCATGGGAAATACGGCCAAGGCAGATTCTCCGCCAGAATACTGGGAAAAGGAATGGACAAAGCGCACAAAACTAACGCTACGCGAGCCCTTGGAGATTACGCAGGAGTCCTGGGAAACTTGGCAGCTCATCACCGCCAAAACCCCGAAATGGACTCCGGCTATGGTGTGGGGCTTACCAGAAACTGGGGCTTGGGCCCTATTGCTAGTAACCGAAATGGGGCGCCTGGGTGGCGATCTAAATGAATTCAAGAATCTGCTGAGAAATATCAACATAAAACCCGTTCCGAGTTCCTAATATCACGCTCTTAACTACTTTGGGTACATCGGACTCCAATTGATCCAACTGTCCGGCCACCTTTATCCTGTTTTTATGCCGTACCTTCACCCCCATCCCTCAGCGGAGAAGCCAGTGTAACATTGGGATTTGGGATAAATGGGCCACGACACCACGGCACTTGATCTGCTTACTTCTTAGTCATACGAGATATTCAGATCTTACCCCCCTCCTAGTCTTCTCAGGAGTTCCTCCCGGTATACCTGCCCAATCGGAATTTCCTGATCTTGGATATACACCCGGTTGCCCGAGACTTGCTGTATGTGCTTTAGATTAATTATGTAAGATTTATGAATCCGTACGAAAATCTCCGGTGATAGTTTTTCATATAGGCTACTGAGTTTTTCCAAAATCATCAAGGGTTTTTCTTGCTTGCTATAAACCTTGACGTAGTTGCCAATACCCTGACAATAAATCAAATCTTCAAAATTGAATTTATAAATCTTCTTATCGGCTTTAAAGAAGATAAAATCATTCGAAGCAGCTTGAGGCGCTTCGGTAGCCTCCTCCTGAACTGGTTGTTTGGAAAGCAGTATTTTATTCACCGCCTTCATAAAACGCTCAAACGTAATGGGCTTTAGCAAATAATCCGTAACACCGTACTCATAGCTTTCGGCCCCAAACTCAGAATAAGCCGTAGTAAGAATGACCCTAGGTGGTTGGTTGAGCGTATTTAGCATTTCTAACCCTGTAAGGGATGGCATTTGTATATCCAAAAAGAGCACATCTATGGTTTGGGTATGCAGAATATTTAATGCCTGAAAGGCATCCCCGCACTCAGCCACTACCTCTAGCCGGTCTATCTTGTGGATGTATGAGGCTATTAGGTCCCGGGCGATAGGTTCATCATCTACGATGAGGCACTTTAGTTTCATACCGAGAAATTTAAGCGGATTTTGTAGTGGGTATCGGTAATATCAGTTTCCAGAATGTACTCCTGAGGAAACAGGATGTCTAACCGCTTTCGAAGGTTAGCAAGCCCCATACCGCTAGCCTCCGGCTGGCTAACCGCTCCACTACCCAAGGTATTTACACTTTCAAAAAACACATCATTCCCTTGCAGGGATAGTAAAAAACGAACTTCGGGTTTGGGTACATGAGGTCCCACACCGTGCTTAAAGGCGTTTTCCATCATGGGGATGAAGAGCAAAGGAGGAACTAATACGTCATGATGCATAGGAGAAACTGTGAATTGAACGATGGCATGGTCCGGGATTCTGATCTTCTCTAGCTCCATATAATCCCGCAAAAATTGAATCTCCTTGTTCAGGCTTACCAGGTCAGCCTTGCTGGTTTCTAGTAGGTAACGCATTAATGCGGATAACCGCACTGTAACCTCCGCTGCCCGGTCATTCTCTTGTTGGTTGATGAGGCCATAGAGGTTGTTGAGGGTATTGAATAGAAAGTGCGGATGTATTTGGGATTTCAGTAGCGATAGCTCAGTCTTTAATTGCTTATTTTCAATCTCTCGCAACCGTAGCTGATTAGCAAAATATTTGTACCCTAACTGGGCACCTCCCGTGAGCAGTACCATCATAAATAGATTAATTATCTGCTGTACAAATACCGGAATATTGCCTATTTGCCTAAGGTCAGGAATTAACCAGGTTAAAAGCATAGCCCCCACTAGCAAAGTGAGTGAAAGCCCCAGCACATAGAGCACGTATTGCTTTTTTAGTAAAAAGCGGGGCATTACTACATACAAGTTGAAATAAGTAACCCCAATAGCGATCGCTAGAATTATTACTCCGTTTTGATTGGCCTCCCAACTGGAGTCTTCATTCTGAAAATAAAATATCAATAGCAGTCCACCCCAAAATAGCAGATGCGGCAGCAGGCGTAAGTAGGTTCGTTTCGTCTCCATAGAATAAGGACACATAAAAACTCACAGAATGGTCGGTAACTTGAGTTGAGCCGACCCCATGCGACAATGCAAAAAAAAGCCCCCAATAGTACGGAAAGGGGGCCAAGGTTTGCTCAGGGTTTTCTTGGAGCGGTAGTTGGGGTCGGAACCGCTTCCCACAATTACCTTCTGACTACCGGGGTCATGGTTTTGATGAAATAAACCCCATCCAATACCTTGTGCCAGTGGCTACTTTTGGTGTTGGTTTCGTAGTCAAACAGCCGAATGGTAGGCTCGCCCGCCCAGAAATCATTGCGAGGTGCATTTTGCAAAGACACAAAGGCCTGAGTGTATTCCTGAGTCACCAAGGCGTATTCGAGACTGTTCTTGTCTGGCTGGACTACAGGGCTAGCTTTCTTGCCCTCATCTACCTGGCCGTAGGTACCCTGATAAGCCGTGAAGCCAATGGTGTAGATTTCGTCTTGAAATTGATCATAGGTAAGGTCTCCCATAATGGTGGACTCATGAACCGGAATCCCCTGAACATCCATGGGACTAATCTGATGATTGTTGCGGATAAAATGGTAGGTGGCTCCTATCAAGATCACCTTCTTGTCTGCATAGGTGGTAGCCAACTGATACGCCAGGTTATTGGCCATAAGCTCATCCCGCCGGTTATTCACAGGAATTATGCTTTTCTTGTTCAGCAGTAGTTTCCATATCCGTACATCGGCATAGGCTATGGTGATCTCATCCAGATTATGCGCCAGGGTGGCCCAGTAGGGTTGGTCCATTTGGTGTAACTCCTCACAGACCCACTGGCTAAGTTCCCGTAAGCGGGCCTTTTCGCTTCGGTTCATTTTATAGCTCACACGTTTTATGCTTGGTTTTTGCCAAACCTCCTCTATGGTGCGCCAAATCTCTATGTATTCCTGGTAGTGCTGGTGGGTCATCCTGTCCGGGTTCCCCGCTTGAAACAAGGAAGTGATCAGCTCCGTATACCGGTGGTTTTGGAAGCCGTAGTTGGAAGTATGCTTTGCATCAAAACCGCCCACGGTAAAGGGCTGACCATCGTCTAGCCGAGACTGCCAGTAGGTAAATAGCGGATCGTGTTCTCCCTGCTTCCAAAAAGGATACAAACCCTTTTTGAGGGCCTCAACGGAGCCTTCTGCGTGCATTTTCTCATTGGCCACGTGCATATCCAGCATGCCGCTTTCGTACAGGACCACCTCAAAATCCATTTCCTGCATCAGAAACTGGACTAGCCGGGACCGGGCTTCGAAGGTTGCCCCATCTCCATGGGTTTGTTCTCCTAGTGCTACAATCCGCCGATCGCCAATTTCCTGCCTGAGGAATGCTAGATCAGCAAAGTCAGTAGCCTCAGTGTCAATAGGATAGGTATGGGAGGCAAGTGGCTGGCCCTGAGCCCAGCAGGCAATGGCTACCAGGGCGAGAGTGAGTGCGTGTTGTTTCATCGGTTCTATTCTTTGAGTTTCTAACCGATGCAAACATCAGGACTGGCTCGCCGTACCTCAATTAATAATGACCAGCTCCGGCCAAATTCGTGTAAACCGAGCGATGGATAGGGTGAACTGATAAAAGGGAACTGGCGTGGCGATAGTTTCAACCTTGGTCAGAACCACGCCAAGGGGTGCGTCAACTTCAAAGGAATACCATTATCTGCAGCAGAGGTTTTCTGATTAGGCCATATAAAAGAAATAGGCAGCAATTTTTACGCGGTTTTCGGGCAACTGCCCGGTCAGGTGCATCAGGGCTTGCCCTTGAGCATTGAATAGCTGTTCGTCCTCCACATGTCCTAGTACCTGACCAAGATGGTTGAAGATTTGGTTGCCTTCTATTTTCCCAATCCTTTGTTGAATATGATTGTGCAGATGGTTACCCTCATAGTAGGCCAATATTTGCCCTTGCTTATTCAATATATGGTTGTCTTTTAAAAAGAGTAACTCCTGCCCTTGTTGATTCTCCAATATGGCATCGAAGGTATTGTCCGTAGCTGTCATGTAGTGGGATGTTAAGAAGAACTTGAACAGGCATGAGGATTGCATACCTGTTACCGACTTACTTA
>JBCBHI010000183.1:0-7900 GCA_038525885.1 Bacteroidota bacterium | reverse complement strand
CCCCGCTATCATCACATTGGGGAGGTCTTTCAGAACAGAAACCAACACCGATGCCGCACTGAAGGACCGCTCATTGGCCAGGACATACACGGGTTGGCGATAGTGGTAATTTCCTTCACTCAGCTTTTCACCATTCAGTACATAGTAATAGTATTCACTATACTTCTCCGCACTCAATTCATACCGGGGTGTAAAGGAAGCCATAAACCCATCCGCGGCCTTCTGCTCGCGGTTGTCTAACTCACCCCGGGCATAAAGCCACCGGCCGTGTAGCCTATCTACTAGCTCTTCTTGCAAGGGTATCTCCCCCCGCTGCCGGGTTACATTCCCGATGTGTACCGAATCGGGATGAACAATGTAGCCAGCCAGGGTTTGAATCAAATCGCGGGTGCCACCGCCGTTATCTCGCACATCAATGATGAGCCCTTCGCTTTCCTTTGCCTTCAGCATAAATTCATCCAATACTTCAAAGAATAGCGGCACCTCCTCCTGCTCTACCATGGAAGGGATCCGGATATGCCCAATACCGTCCTCCAGCGCAAAAAACTGCTCTATTACGGCCCGGTCTTTAGTCTTCTCTTCGTCATATTCATAGAAAAAGTCCCTCACCTGGTAGCGTTCATCCCATAGGTAGGACTTTTGATCATCCGGCACCAAAGTAACCAGCACCTCTTTTTCCTGCCCCTCTTCGTTGGCAAGCGTAATGGGCAGCGGGTTGGGCAATTCACTCCCCAGAATGCTAAAAACCGTCTCTACATCTCTAAGCTCCCGCACAGTTCTGGTTAAGTAGGCGCTTTCAGGAGCTTGGCTTTCAGCAGGATTCAGTTGGGGAAGTAGCTCCTGTATCGGGTGGCCATTCATGGCTTGCAGATAAGGGAAGTCAGCATCCCAAAGAGCAAACGCCCGCTCAGCTCTTTCAAACTGAAGAACCACCACCCGGCCATCTAGCGGGGCGAAGGACACCGGAAAGTACAGTGACTCTGGCAAATCGTACCCCCTCACGAAAGCATGTCGGTCCCCTATCTTCCCTATAGTAGCCGATAGAAACAGCCCAAACTCCGCTCTGGAAACCGTCCTCCCTTCCATCTGTTCCAGAAATTGCGCAAAATCCTCCTGGTACTGATAGCCATTCAGCCCCTGGTAGGATGACTTACTTTGCAGGATTCCATCCAGCAATTCCAAGTCCTCTTCTATTTCACTCTTCGTTAGATATTCGGATTGTGCTTGGGCAAAACCCATGTTTGCGCAAGCAAGGAGTGCTGCTAGTAGATGCTTTTTCAAAGCCTGTAAGTTTGATCCGTTCGATGATAGCGGCACTCAAATTACAAAGGAAACTCAGCAGTGGTAGGGCTACCCTCAGATAATTCCTATGTCTCTTTTTCTCCTGCAATTCCTTTATGGCATGCCTGAGAGAGGCCCAACTCAATCTAGGGCGATTCCACATTAATAGCTGAATCCGAGTCCCTACTAAGGGCGAAATGCATAATTGGTTGGTGGTGAGACTATTGCAGTGCCAGTGGTCTGACGACTTGAAGTCGTCAGACCACTAAGAACGCGACCCCGGCCCTATTTAGGGGAGGCTCCCGAAGGTTGAAGGAGAGGGATAGTGAGCACTAGCACTAATGCTTTGCCAGGCAATAACGCAACGGCGGCTTGAGTTTTCACCCAAGCCGCCATAAGCAAAATGCAAAAGTAGATCACCTTAGTTTCTACCTGCCATGACACCCCCATCGGTATCCCAAATAGCCCCGGTAACCCAAGAGGCCTGGTCTGACAGCAAGAAGGTGATGGCATTCGCCACCTCATCCGCGGCACCGTTTCGCCCAATCGGGTGAAATCCGTGGAATCCTTCCAGGGCTTTTTCAGCCTCTTCTTTGCCCCCAAACACTCCGTGGTACACAGGGGTACTCACCACCGCAGGCGATACCGCATTCACGCGAATGTTGTGATCGGCTAGTTCCATGGCCAAGTGCTGAGTCAAGGAATGGAGCCCTGCTTTTTGCATAGAATAGGCAGAAGAAGGAGTAGCTTTGACCGCCTGTTTTGCCCACATAGAACCAATGTTCACGATAGATCCTCCTCCGGTTTCTTTCATTTTCTTGGCGGCTGCCTGCGTCACAAAGAAGAAGCCCCGGTTCAAATCCAGGTAAGAATCATAATCTGCCCGGGTATGCTCTAGAAACGGCTTAGGGCCAAAAATACCGGCAGCATTCACCAAATAATCTAACCCGTCAAGCCCTTGGATCTTCTCACCGAGTGCGTCTGCCTCCGCCGTGTTGGTGATATCCACTTTGTGCTTTACCAGCCTGGGCTGCTCAGCAATCTTGTCCGTGTTGTTACCCACTACATGTACGGTGGCACCACTGTCCAACAGCGCCCGGGTAGTGGCGTATCCCATACCACTGGTACCTCCTACCACTAGAGCTATCTTGTTCTCGAAACTGTTCATTCTTCTTAGTTTAGTTGTTTGTAAATAGACAGACAGGTCTGTCTTTATTTGTTTAAAATTTTTTATTCGACAATGTACTCCCACGAGCTAGCCATCCTTAGCCTGCATAGCATTACGGGTCCGACGGGTCTAGCGACTGTCACAAAACCCGTCTGACCCGTGCATGTCTTAAAATGCTTTGAATAGTTGGGCGCATAGCTCTTGTGCTTCTATTATGGGCCAATCTTCTTTGTGCAGATGGCTTTCGCCAATGGCACTTTCGTAGAGCAAATATACCTTACGCGCCAGCGAACCTGCCTGCTCGGCTTCTACTTCAAGGTTGCTCAGGATGAGAGTTTCGATGAGCTTAATCAGCCCTCTCTTTTGCGCCTGAATCTCATTTCTGACCCTATCATTGTCCTTGGGAATTTCAGCTACCGTCTTGAGGCACCAGCAGCCATTGAAATCCTTGTCTTTGAAGTATAACTTCAAAAATCCGAACACCGCCAATACCTGATCCAACCCCTTGGGTTTGGACAGGGCAAAGGCCTCTATGTCTTTTATGAAGACGGCATCCTTGAACTGGAGGTAGGCCAAACAAATATCCTCCTTGGACTTGAAGTGGCTATACAGGGTGGCTTTGGCAATTCCTGATTCTGCTATGATCTCATTAATCCCCGTAGAATTATACCCCTTCTCGTAGAAAAGGGTGGATGCCGTTTCAATAATTCTATTTCGTACCTCCGAATGTTTCACACTGCATAGATAGAAGGAAAAATCTGAACAGACAAGTCTGTCTAGTGGGTTTTATATTTAAATCACTTCCTATCCGCTAGAAAATGCGTCCGACCGGTCTTTCACGATGAAGATACCGGTCGGACGCATGGAGCGGACAGAACGAGTGCCAAGCAGCGGGACGCCACCCGGCACGCCTCAACGCCCAAAGGCAGCGGGAGCTGACGACGGCAAGGGGGCACGCCCAATGCCATAAAGTAAAGCAGTGCTCGGTCGCAATTGCATTACGATCGTATCTTCTATGCGCATTTGAATGGTCCGGCACACCGGTGCGCTTCTGCGGCAAGAGAGGGCAATACAACCAGGATGCCGGAGCACACCCATCAAAATAGGATCGTATTCTAGAATGCTCCGACATTTCGGTGCGATCCAGCTTCTCTAAACTTAACGACATTGGGAGCACACCCCAACCTGATACCGAACTAAGGCTATGTAGAAACCTGAGTTCGGGATAAGTTCTAGGTGTAATGGATTGATAGTGAACGGATTGGAAATCTCGCGTGAGTGATGCTGGCCTGGGCGGCCCCGCTATATCTGAGCTCCTTTTGGCTAGGTGCAGAACGAGCCTGGAGGCTCTAATCATCCGGGGTTCCAAGGCAGGAGCCTTGAAACAGTCGTATCTAAAGCCAAAAGAGCGAGTGCCAAGCAGCGGATCGCCGCCCGGCACGACCCCGACGCCCAAAGCCCGCAAGGGCGGGCGACGGCTTGGGATACGCCCAACTCATATCCCGAACTCAGGCTAAAAAGAAAGGCTAGGTAGGCAGTACGAACCTACTCTCCTACCTGATGGATGTCCTCTTAGTTGGGTGAGTGCAGTCCCATTTTGTTCCCTTCAGAATCTAGAAACAACGCGAAAAAACCACTTTCGTCAGCATGCGGAGTTTTAGGAACCAAGATCTTACCGCCATTGGGCTCTACTTTATCCAAGGCTACCTGAAGATTATCTCCGGCATTGAGATACAGGGTAACACCATTGGCCGAAGGCACAAAGTCTTCGCCTTGGCTGATGATTCCGGTTACCATCTGCCCCTCATAAGGAAACAGCCCCATGGCCATGCCAGGAAACTCCAATTGCTCAATCTTGATGTCCAATACCGCTTGATAGAAAGAGATGGCCCTGGATAAGTCGGTGGCAGGTATTTCGAAAATAGAAACGAAGGTTTGCATCATGGGGGTGTTTTGAGGGGTGGTGTTACTTTCAGTTTGAGCAAAGGCTTGGTGTGGGGAGGCATAAGTGCAGAGGCCCATGAGCGCCACCAAGGCCATTTTGAACATTCTGGATGTCATGTACGCTTGTATTTTAGTCCACAGCATAGTTAGGAGGATCTTGAATGAAAAAATTGTAAAAGTGCGACAGGCTTAATCTTTGGAATAGAAAAGGGAGGACAGGATCATTTCGTCGTTGCCAAGGTATTCCTTAGGATTGGTGCCCGTAAATTCTTTGAAGTCTTTGATAAAATGGGCCTGATCGTAGTATTCACTCTCGTAGGCTACTTGCGCCAGCTTCTCTCCCGCGTTATTCAGAATCAACTTAAGGGCAGCCTGCAGCCGGATAATCTTGCCCAGCTGTTTGGGGCTAATCCCCACTTGCTTCGCAAACTTTCGTTCCAGGCTTCTGCGCTTAGAGGGATCCTCTTTCAGAATGGAACTAATGGACTCATTGCCCTTAGTTCGGGACAAGGCCTCGATGGTGGATTGCACGATGGTATCGATCACGGAAGGATCAGTCAGCCTACCAAGCAAAAAGCTTTCTACCGCCTCTATTCTTGCCTCCGTGCTAGCAGCTTCTATTATCTGTTTCTCCAGCGCCAGTATAGCTGCTTCATCAAATAGCTCAGTTAGCGGCGTTTCCTTGTCGGCCAGTTCTTGGATAGGCCGAGTGATAAAGTTGGCGAAGCCATAGGGGTAAAAACGCACCGCAAAAGTGTTCACGTGGCCCGTAGGTTGTATGTAGTAGGGCTTGGTGATCTGCCCAATCACCATGGTGCGGGGTTGCAGCAGGTAGTCCGTTTCGGAAGTAAATCGCTTGACATCATCGCCCAGAATAAAGCACATCTCGATGCAGCCATCCGGGATTACTCGTTGCTTGGGGGCTTCCAGATCTGCGGGTACTTCTAGTATCCAGTGGCACTTTATTATGGCATCCAGATCCGGGTGGGGGGCAAAGGTTTCGTAGTTCATAGGGCAATCGTAGCAGGGGGAGTGACCGTCCTGATCAGGTTGCTTGAAAATACTAAACTTCCCCCTCTGCAGGCAAGGTTTTAGGGCTGGTTGCAGAATGCGATTTAGAGCATGCTGAATAAGTCATCAATTGACTTTCGATTGGTAATACCGAAGAGGTGGGCAGCTAGCACACGAGGATGCCTTTGAGCTTTCAGAAACTAGCCTCTACCCCCTTCATCAAAAGGTATCATTGAATTGGCGGGCTAGCAGGTAGCCAATCCAACCAAAAAAGGACTGCTCATGCACCAGAATGGAGGCCTCCCCTTCCATGCCCTGCAGCAGCCGTGGGTGCAGGGCATGGGCATCCGCAGGTTCCAGACGCACCTGAAATACCCCGTCCGCGTCGGGGCTTTGGGCCAGCCCGGTCACTCGGAAAGGCAGCGTGCCATAGTGTAGGTACGGGAAGCTCACCATTTTCAGCTGCGCAGTCATGCCCAGCTGTAGCTCCCCCAGGTGCCCAGAAGCCGCCAACCCCACCGCCGAAAGGGCGCTACCGGATTGGGAAATCTTCATCACTTGCTGCCCTGCAGGTATTTGATAGGCATCTGGACTCAACGCAGTTACTCGTCCGGCAAGGGGGCTAAATACGGTAATGCTATGGGCACTCCATTGGCAAGTGCCATAGGCCTGAGTAAGGGCCTGTTCGGCCTGAGCAACGGCATCGTATAGTTCGGCTACTTTCAGTTGGTGGGCCTCTTGCAAGGTGGCAAGTTCCTCTTGGTGGGTGATCAGCAGGGTTTTTACCCGTTGCTGCTCGCGTGTGTTTACTTGCACCTGCAACTCGTGGTTTCTTTGCAACTGCGCCAAGTTCCACTGCACCTCGGCTACGCGCACCTGCTGTGCTTCTACGGCTACCTCAGCAGCGGCACCTCGCTCCGCTAGTTGTTCTTGTCGCTTCAGCGCATTTTGTTCCAAAGCCAGCCGTTCCTGTATCGCCTTTCCTTCAGCCAGGAATACCTCATCTTGCCGCGCAGCATCGTGGCTGAGGGACACCAGGGAGGCCGAATACTCAGCGACCAACTGCCCTAGCTTACGCACGGTTTGCTCATGCACCTGCATGGCCTCGTCCCGGTATCGGGTTTCCGCTTGTTTTGCCACTTGCCAGGTGGCAATTCGGTCTCGGGCTTGTGGCCCGGTGAGAGTAAGCAGCGGCGCCCCTTCGCTCACGCTATCGCCCAAAGCAACCTGCCAACTTTCCACCTGAATAGGCTCCGCGTAGGCCAGTTGGCTCTCCTCCGCGGCACTCCGGATCAGGATGGGTACGCGCACCTCCCTAGGAATGGGAATGGTAGCCCCAAATACCGCCATACACAGCACCAGGCCTATCAAGAACAGGTAACTGCTGCGTGGCAGGGCATTCAGTACGTTCTTGAGCGGCACGTCTTCTTCGAAGAAGATCTCCTGGATCTGGATCGGATTCAACTCCGGTGCCCGCTTCTTTCCATTAACCGTAGTTGACATAGGTATTCATAAAGTTTTGGTAAACCCCTTCCTCATAACTTAGCTGGCTGTGGGTACCCTGTTGTACTAGTTTACCTTGGTCCATTACCCAAATGCTATCGGCTTCGCGGAGGGTGTGGAGCCGATGCGCTACTGAAATAAGGGTACTCTCGGCAAACCGCTCCCGCACATGCTGCATGATGGTCCGCTCCGTTTCTACATCCAAAGCACTACTGGCCTCGTCTAGCAGAATCACATCCGGTTGGGTCAGGAATAGCCGGGCAAAGGCCACTTTCAGCTTTTGTCCGCCCGAGAGGTTCACCCCCTGATCACCAATCATGAGGTTGTAACCCAAATATTGGTCCTTTAAGAAGTCATGAATATCGGCCAGCTTGGCCGCTTCTATGATTTGGGCGTCGGTAGCCTGTGGGTTAGCATAGCGGATGTTCTCTTTGATGGTACCGTTGAACAGGTACACTTCTTGGGGTACCATCACCACCCGCTTGCGCAGCTCGGTTCGCGCCACCCGGCGTAGCGGTACCCCTCCTAAGGATACCGTCCCGCCAGTGGGCTCATAAAATCCCGCGAGCAGATTTACCAGCGTACTCTTGCCAGAGCCATTCCTACCTACCAAGCCATAGAACTTCCCGGGCTCCGCTAGGCAGTTTATCTCCTCCAGGGTATTCTTTTCCGCTCGCTGCTGGTACTTAAAGCTCAAGGCCTGCACCTGCAAGGCGGGCCTAGGCGGCACGGGGCTTTTCCTAGCCACCTCCGTATCTATCCGCGGTTGGATCAGAATGTCGCTGATCTTTTCCAGCGAAACGCTGGTTTCGGCTACCAGAATCCACAGGGCTCGTGCCCGGGAAAGAGCCGTATACATGATGCGCGGGCAGCTGAGTATGGGGCAGTACATTGCCTTTATCACCATTTTCCACCTCATCATCACGGCCCTTTCCCGGGCACGAGCCCTGTGGATTCTGGTAGCCGAAACCAGCGTTTCGCTGGAAAAGATCA
>JBCBHI010000182.1:0-7932 GCA_038525885.1 Bacteroidota bacterium | reverse complement strand
CTGAGCTATGGCTTCGAGAATATCGATACGGTGTCGATTACCTTACCGGAAGGGTATTATCCTGAGGTGCTGCCGGAGCCTATCCAAATTGAATCGGATTTTGGGAGCTACTCTGCTGAGTTTCAGTACGGCGAAAAGGGCTTGGTGTACATTCGCCGCAACACACGCCAAGCAGGCGTACACGACGCTGAGAAATACAATGAATTCGTTACCTATCTCAATCAGATCAAGAAAGCAGACCGGACAAAAGTGGTGTTGGTAAACAAGACCTGACGCTTCTACTATTCGCTAAAAAGCCGGAAGGGAATACAACTCCCTTCCGGCTTTCTGCTTTAGCGGCTGCCCACGTTGCATCCACCCTGGAAGCCATCGGCACTGAAAGTAGTCTCCAGTTTTCCCGTTTGGCCATCCTTGGTGGCATCTATTCTCAGCGTAAACATCCCTTGCCGTTTAGGCGAGCAATACTGAAAGATGTAAAAGCTGTTGGCCTCGCCCCGTACCGAAGCTGCGGTTTGAGCAAAGGTCTCTGCCAGCTCAGGCAGGTTCTCTACAAAGGCAAAACCGTCTGCACCAATCTGTTGCAAGCTGCTTTGGTCTATTTCGGCCCCCAGGCCAATAGAAAGCACACTTAGGTTTTCGGCCCGGTCGTTCACCCGGCTAAAGGCCTCCGTTTCTGATACCCATCCGGCCCGGTCCTTTCCATCCGTGAATACCAGAATAGAACCAGCCGTTAGTATGCTGTCTCGTCCTTGGATAATGGCCATCCGGCGTTCCATGATGTCCACGCCCTGTACTACCGCACCGTGCAGGTTGGTAGAATTGTCCTGGCTAATTCCCGTAGAAATGCTGGCAATCTGGTCATGCAGCAGGTCCGCATCGGAGGTGAAATCCTGCAATTCATGGATAGCCTTCTCACCATCAAACCAATAGATGGCAATCTCTGTGGTTTCACTTGCATCTTCGGAGAATACCTGATCCACGAACTGATCGGCGGATGCTTTCAATACAGCTAGGGCCGAGCCGTCCAGTACACTGCCACTCAGGTCAAGCAGCATCAGGGTAGAATAATTGAACTCCCCCGGATCGCGCAAAAAGTCTCGGTCTGCCTCGAAGGTAGAGATGAGCTCATCGTCCTCGAAAATTTCTATGTCGCTGATGTTCAAATCGGCGATGGGGGTACCGTCTTCAAAATCTGCTTTGAAAAACAAGGTCACATTGGCAGGCAGCCGTGACTCGCCTTCTATCAGCGTGAGCTGCACCCCTTGGGTAGGCTCCACTTCTTCCTCACCGGGAATTTCTGGGTCAACACAACTCCATAACGTACCCACCAGGGCCGTAGCTAGTAATACTCCTGTCTTATTCATACCTATATCCTGTTCCGCCCAATACGGCGGGTTTTGCTTGAAAAACGGTAAAAAAGGCTGTGGATTGTCCTCTGCGTTTTGCGGGAAGGGCAGAAGGGACCCGGGAGAGGTAAAACTTAGTCAGATTCCAAGGGCTCTACCAGGGCCTGCTGGGCAATGAGGTACCTGCGTTGGCTGTCCAGGTGAATGACTAGTGAGCGTGTACGGCGGTGTGCCAGTAGTTGATAGGTTTTCCTCCGAAATACAAACTGGCTCCCTGTGGCTAGCCGGTTCAAGGGTACCTGCCCTTCCTCTTCCGCCGACTCTTGCTCAGGATATAACGCCTTGACCAGCGCGGGGTCAGCATAGCTGCTGGCCTTGGGGTTTTGCATGTGGCGAGACAGCACCCCCAAGAGGGGCATCGGGAATACTGCTTCGGTGAGCAGCGGATCCATCAGGGCCTTGAAGTTGTTCTTCCACTCCGTGCCATGGGGCATTACGCGGCCGCGATGCTGCTCAAAAGTGACCAAATGGGCAATTTCGTGAACGTAGGTGACCAGAAAGGGGTGGGGAGGGAGGTCTCGGTTTACAGAGATAATGTGCCAACGCTGCCGGGGTTCGTATCGGTAGTCACCCAGTTTGGTTTGACGTTTTGGGGGGATACGGAATACAAAAGGGTGTGCATCCCACAGGCCTATACCATAGGCTAGGGCAGCGGGTGGCAGGTGATGTTCTAGTGCTGAGTATATCTGGCCGCGCCGGGGAATCATATCCACAATAATACAGAACAGGAAGGGTACGGGAAGAAGCTACGGACCATTTTTTGTGGTGCAAACAGGGCTCCGTAACTTGCACTACCAATTTTACTGCATGCGAACCTTTTTTCGGGTACTTGCTTATTCCAAGCCGTACTCCCATTACATTCCCCAGTTTGTCATAGTCACTATTCTGGCTATCATTTTCGGACTGCTCAACCTGGTACTGGTCGTTCCCTTACTGGAAGTGCTTTTTGATTCAAACGCAACGCCCACGGTGCCCCAAAAGTACCAAAGGTTACCTGCATTTTCGCTTACTGCCTCTTGGTTTCGTGGGGTGTTTTACTACTATTTCTATGGCCTTATTGCTGAGCAGGGCAAACTTGGCGCTCTCACCTTTGTGTGCATTCTGGTAGTGGCCTCCGTCTTTTTGGCCAATTTGTTCCGAGCCATATCCAACCTCATTTTGGCGCGTACGCGCATTCGGTTAGTCCGCCGTATCCGGCAGCACCTCTTCGAGCATGTGAGTACCCTGCCTTTGGGGTACTTTACTGAGCAGCGCAAGGGTGACCTGCTTACCCGCATGAGTAGTGATGCGGCCGAAGTTGAATTTACCATCGTGAACAGCCTTCGGGTCTACTTTCGGGAGCCCTTCCAGATCCTGGCCTATTTCGTGTTCATGTTTGTGATCTCACCTACGCTTACCCTCATTACCCTCATCACCATTCCTATTTCGGCTGGGTTGATCGCCCGGGTGATTCGCTCCTTGCGCAAGCCTGCCCGGCAAGGCCAGAACATCATTGGGGGACTGATGAACCGCACGGAGGAACTCTTGACGGGAATGCGCATTGTGAAGGCCTTCACGGCCGAAAAGCATTTGCAAGAGCAGTTTGGCGAAGAAAACCGCAAGCTAAGCCGGGTGCAGTGGCGGATAGCCAAACGTGCCGAATTGGCCGCACCCATGTCCGAGTTTTTGAACGTTTCGGTAGTGGCCGTAATCCTGTTTGTGGGCGGGCGGATGATCCTCACCGGGTCTAGTAGTTTGGAGGCTTCCCAATTCATTGGCTTTCTGGCCATTTTCTCTCAGGTAGTTCGGCCAGCCAAAATGCTAAGCAACTCCTTCAATGGCCTTCAACGAGGGCTGGCCGCCGCCGACCGGATGTTTGCCTTGCTCGATGAGTCTCAGGAACGCATCACTTCAGAAGGCAGCCTGCCCATGGAAGAGGTGCAGCAGGGGCTGGAATTTAAAGACCTCCGATTCCGGTATCACGAAGACTTGCCTTGGGTGCTGGATGGTGTGTCCTTTCGGGTGCCGAAAGGGCAGACCGTAGCCCTCGTAGGGCCCTCCGGGGCGGGTAAGAGTACTTTGATTGATCTCATTCCGAGGTTCTACGATCCACAGCAAGGGAGTGTGCTTTGGGACGGCAAGCCGAGCGACCAGTACGAACTTACCCAACTCCGCAGCCGGGTGGCTATGGTGACTCAGGAATCCATCCTTTTCAATGATAGCATCTTTGAAAACATTGCCTTTGGCAAACCGGGAGCTACGGAGGATGAGGTAGTAGCGGCCGCCAAGGTGGCCAATGCACATGAGTTTATTCTGAGCACGGAACGTGGGTATGAAACTGTGATCGGCGACCAGGGCACCAAGCTTTCTGGTGGACAGCGGCAGCGGCTGGCTATTGCCCGGGCGGTGTTGAAAAATCCTGATATTCTGATCCTGGATGAAGCCACCTCTGCCCTCGATTCTGAGTCTGAAACTCTGGTGCAATCCGCACTGGAAAATTTACTTCAAAACCGAACGGCCGTAGTTATCGCCCACAGACTCAGTACGATACGTAATGCAGATTGTATTGTAGTGATGGAAGAGGGCAAAATCATCGAAACCGGTACCCACGAACAATTGATGGGTACGCCCGGTTTGTACAAAAAATTGATTGAGATGCAGTGGCAGAATGTATAAGTAAAATTGTATGGTGCGTTAAATTTCGATAATTGAACGGGATATTTTTTTACTTTCGCACAAACTGTATCTTTATTTGTCTTAGGCGGATTCAATACTGATTTTATATGAACGAAAAGGAGAGATTAGAGGAAGGCACTCGGAATTCTTCCAAAAGGAGAAGATTCCGGATAATTCTCTCTTCATTTTTTCATTTAGTATTCCTGGTCATTCTTACGTCAGCATTAATCGTGTCTTTTGATGAGGAATTGCTGTTGAATTGGGCCTTTGAAGTATTTGCCATCATCGAGTATTTGAAGTGGGTGATGGGCAGCTTACTGTTTCTTTACCTGTTTGTAATTACTCTCCACTTCATAGAGATTATGCGAGAGCTACGCCAGGCTCGCAAGGTAGAAGTGCTCTCCGAGGAGATTAAAAGTCTCAAGGCTAAAATCTATGACCTTACTCAAGAGGAGGAGGCGCAGCAGGAAAAAATGCAGGCCTTTAAAGATTCGTTGGATACCGACTAACGTCCCCCTTTCTTTCCATGTCATTTGTTTCCCTCATTCGCGAAGAGCTGCGCACCGCTTCGGCTGTCATTGATGCCTATTTGGCTGATGAAGCCAACCTGGAATACCTGGAACAAGTGGCGCAGGTACTTGCGGATGCACTGAAAGCACAGGGGAAAATCATTACCTGCGGTAATGGTGGATCGCACTGCGATGCTATGCATTTTGCGGAAGAACTATCCGGGCGCTTTCGTGAAAACCGCCCTGCCCTGGCCGCTTTGGCCATTTCTGACCCCGCTCATATTTCTTGCACGGCCAATGACTTTGGCTACGAGGAGGTTTTTGCCCGCTATGTAGAGGCTATTGGGCAACCAGGCGATGTGCTGGTATGTATCAGTACCAGCGGCAACTCTCCCAATATACTGCGTGCTACAGAACGGGCCCACACCAAGGGAATGAAAGTGCTGGCACTCACGGGCAATGCCGGAGGAGAGCTAGCTGCTAAGGCCGATTACGAGCTTCGGGTGCCCTATTCAGGATATGCAGATCGCATTCAGGAAATGCATATAAAGCTCATACATATGCTTATTTTGCTTATTGAAAAAATGATGTTCTGAGCGTATGAGTGTAGTCGCCTACGGAGCTTCGGTAACGGGTGTAGATGCCCATGTAATTACCATTGAGGTGAACGTAATATCCGGTACCCGTTTTTTTGTGGTGGGCCTGCCGGACAATGCCGTACGCGAGAGTGAACACCGCATAGAGTCTGCTTACAAGGAGAACGGCTACCACATGCCCCGGCACAAGGTGGTAGTGAATATGGCTCCGGCGGATGTACGCAAGGAGGGCTCGGCCTATGACCTACCCATTGCTCTGGGAGTGCTCAAGGCTTCCCAACAGATAGAGGCTCCCGATCTGGACCAATATCTCATTATGGGGGAGCTTTCGCTGGAGGGTGGGCTGCGGCCTATCAAAGGAGTGCTTCCCATTGCCATTGAAGCCCGCAAGCAGGGATACCGTGGCATGATTTTACCCAAGGAAAACGCTACTGAGGCGGCTATCGTCAATCAACTAGACGTGATTGGGGTGTCGCATCTGAAGGAGGCCATTGAGTTTCTAGAGGGGGTGACGGAAATAGAACCACTGACCATTGATACCCGCGATGTGTTTTTTGCTTCGCAAAACAGCTATGCCGCTGATTTCTCGGACGTACAGGGGCAGGAGAACATCAAACGGGCGCTGGAAATAGCCGCTGCTGGCGGGCACAACGTGATTATGATTGGCCCGCCGGGGGCAGGTAAAACCATGCTGGCCAAGCGGTTGCCCTCCATCTTGCCTGCACTTACCCTGCATGAGGCCTTAGAAACTACCAAAATACATAGTGTAGCCGGCAGGCTAGGGGCGGAGGCCTCGCTGTTGTCCAATCGGCCGTTTAGAGCGCCGCACCATACCATTTCGGATGTGGCCCTGGTTGGGGGCGGAGGCATTCCCCAGCCGGGGGAGATTAGCCTGTCACACAACGGAGTACTGTTTCTGGATGAGCTGCCGGAGTTTAAGCGTACCGTGCTGGAGGTAATGCGCCAGCCCTTGGAGGAGCGTCGGGTGACCATAAGCCGCGCCAAGCTGTCCGTAGATTTTCCGGCAAACTTTATGCTCATTGCTAGCATGAATCCTTGCCCGTGTGGGTATTACAACCACCCGGAGAAGGAATGCGTGTGTGGCCCCGGGGTAGTACAGCGGTACCTCAACAAAGTGAGCGGCCCTTTGCTAGACCGGATTGATTTGCACGTAGAGGTGACCCCGGTATCCTTTGATGAAATGACTGCCGACCGCAAAACGGAAAGCAGTGAAGCCATCCGGGAGCGCGTGATGGCCGCGCGGGAGCGGCAAGCAGCACGCTTTGAGGAAATGAATGAGGTGCACAGCAATGCCATGATGCCCTCTCAACTAGTGAAAGAGGTAACCCCGCTAAATGCCGCTGGCAAAGCCTTGCTCAAGAAAGCCATGGAGCGGTTGGGCCTTTCGGCCCGTGCCTACGATCGTATTTTGAAAGTCTCACGTACCATTGCCGATCTGGCGGACAGTGAAGAGGTACGCATAGAGCACCTGGCCGAGGCCATCCAATACCGTAGCCTGGACCGGGAAAACTGGGCCGAGGGGTGATGCCTTTTAGTAGCTCACGCAAGGTTGCCACTGGCTATTTCTGCTGAATCTTTCCTTTTTCCGAGGCAGTAAGGGTTTGAAACAAAAAAGGCCTCCCGAGGGAGGCCTATATCAAATCCAGGTGTACTAACTATCCTTCGTCTTGGCGACCTCGATTGCGAGGCCCTCGCTCGTGCCTTTCGCCCCGGCGTTCGCGTAGCTGCTGAATAACATACTGCCGGAATTCCTCCTCTGCTCGAAGCAACTTCACTACCTGGCGTGCGGAAAGCACCCCGAGCATTTTCTGAGAATACTCTTTTTCCAGGGTCAATTCCTTTTGGCGCATATCCTGGAAAGCCACAATCATATTGCTGGCTTCCTCTTCACTGAACTCAGCGCCGGCTTCCATTCGGGTATCGCGCAGGCTTTTCCTGATCTCACGCCTCTTATCTTCCAGCTCAAAGTAGATGGGCCAAAACTGTTGCGCTTGCTCGGAAGTAAGGTCTAGTTTTTGGGTAAGGAAGGCTATACGCGCACTTTCCATCTCCTGCTGCCTGGCACTCCGGCGTCCTTCGCCAGGTTGCGCCCAGGCACCCCACGAAATGCCCATCAGGGCAATTATGACAAGCAATCTAGTTTTCATATATCCAAGTCCTTTTCGTGTCATAAGTCAAAACCCAAGTCTTCCAGCTCCCAATCTTCCAGCTCGTCCAGACTGATGTCGTCCAGATAATCTTCCACCGGATGATCCTCAAAGGAGCTTTCCCAAAGATTCTCTTCCAAACTTACCTCATCCGCAAGGTAAGCCAGATCATAGAGCATAACATCCGAAGCGTCCAATTCCTGCTCTAGGAAGGCCACCAACTCCTGGTCAGATACCTCTCCCAGGGCGATTTCGCTATTCACCTCGGGGGCGAGGTTCAGGCTCTGGTACCCAATTGTCAGTAAAACCACTACTAAGGCCGGAACGGCAACGCGCCAGAGACGCGGCTGAGCCCACCAGGCAGTTTTGCGCGTAAAGGTCTCCGGCAAGCTAGCCATGATCCGGTTGGGTAGCTCGTCAAAGTACCCCTCAGGCACACTGAAGGATACATTCCTGTCTAAACCCGGTATATCGTCCTCTTTATACTTATCTTTTTCCATGTACTTACCTCCTTATGATGCCCTGTAGGGGCAATGGTTTAAGCACTTTTTAAAAATTCCTCCACTTTCTTAGAAGCATGGTGGTAGTTGGCTTTCAG
>JBCBHI010000181.1:0-7963 GCA_038525885.1 Bacteroidota bacterium | reverse complement strand
TCACCGTCAGGTCCGCAAAAGGAAGGTCGGTGGCCAACTCCGCAGAGGTGCCGTTGGTACCTAAGTCCTGCTTGAGCCTCTCTTTCAGGTAACTGGCTTCTCCATATCCCTCTTGCGTGGGCATCTTGGCCTTGAATCTGCCCTCGGAAACATCCAAAGCATATTGAAGGTAAGCCTTCAGGAGTTTGGGGCCATCGTTTTTCAAGTCATCCGTACGCAGGTCTTTGGGCCATACGCTGGTCACCATATGGATGCGTTCACGCGCACGAGTGATGGCTACGTTGAGCCGGTTCTCACCCTTTACGGTGTTCAAGGCCCCAAAATTCATCATCACCTTCCCTTTCGCATTGGGGCCGTATGCCGTGCTGAAGATGATAATGTCTCGCTCATCTCCCTGCACATTTTCGATGTTCTTTACAAAGAAGTCCGGTGGTAAGGGAGAACCCGCCTGCTGGGCTTCTTCCAGTAGGTCAAGCACCGCACTTTGCTGGCGGGCATTGAAAGTCACTACGCCCACCGTTTTGTCAGGGGTTTCCTGCTGGATGGTGGTGACCAAATCCATGACGGCCTGGGCCTCCTTCAGGTTGACATTGTTTTCCCAGACCCCGTCTACCTTGTGGTACCGGATAGCCGGTTCGTTCTGGTTCAAGTCCTCCCGGTCGGGTAGCAATCGCAACTGCCCCCGGTAAAACTGGTGATTGCTAAAGTCGATCAACTCCAAAGAGCGGCTACGGTAGTGGCCGTTCAGTTGCACCTGCATGAGGTGCTGCGCCGATAGTTGCAGTAAGGAGTCTACCTCCAAGGCAGGTTCTTCTTCCGTATCGTCTTCCTCCCAGCGTGCCTTATACAGGTCATTGGGACTTAGCTGTTTATCATCACCTACCACTACCACCTGCTTGCCCCGGTACATGGCTGGGACCCCCCGTTCGGCAAAGCACTGCGAAGCCTCATCAAAGATGACCACGTCGAACATCTCTTCCATAGGGAAGATGGCCGAAACGGACTCTGGGGAGGCCATCCAGCAAGGCAGCAGCTGAAACAGTTCATCAGAGAACTGCCCAATCACCTTTCGGATGGGCCAGATTTTCTTCTTTTTCGTGACCTGATGTTGCAAGTCGCGGTAGGTTACCCGGTTGTTCAGCCGGTTGTACTCCAGGTTATCATACGTCTGTTCCCGGGCCCGCAACAGCACAATTTCCCTACTGCTGGTTTGCTTATCCGATACCGCTTGCTGGAGCTCCTGTATCAGTCGGTCAAATTTTTGACTACTCACTGACCGCAGTACCGGGTACTTGGTTTCTATGTGGTTAATCCACGCCAGCCGTATGCTATTCTGAAAAAGCCCCTCTATGGCTTCCCAGGACCTATCCTCGGTTTCCTCCCATAGCTTGTCTACTAGCTTTTCTTCCTCCAGGGTGAAAGATTTCTTCAGACGATCATAGTCACATAGGTCTTCAAAATCCCGGTCAATGGACCGCAGATAACGATCCTCCGCTTCCACATCATTCAGCAGATACCCAATTTGACTTTTGGTCAACTGCAGTTCCCACGTGGTGCGCATGGGGGGAGTCTCACGGGCCAGCGTTAGCAGATCTTCTACCTTGTCTACTAGCTCCCGGTAGCCGAGCTTATCAAAGCTGAAATACTCCTTGAAATTGCGCAGCTCCAGGAAGATCTCATAAGCTTTGGAGGCATCCTTTTGCAACGCAAACCAGGCCTGAAAATCCCCCTCTATTTTCGTGTCGGGTATTTCCGTTAGGTTCTTATTCTCGCGCAGCTTAGTGAGGTTGTGCTCCAAGTTGAGGCGGTTGTCCAACTTAGCCTCCAGTATTTGAAGTTTATCCTTCTCACGGTTGAGCCCATTCTTGTCTACTATCTCGTTGATCCACTTTTTGTCCTTATTGAACAAGGACCAACGCAGACCACCTACCAAGCCCTTGCGCGAATGCCGGGCGCGTTCCAGGGTGGCCTGAAACTTTCCTACTTGGTCAAGCGTCAGGGTGTTTTCCGGTCCTTCCCCGGCAAAACAGCTGAGGGTATTTTTCTCCATGTTGTTGAGCCACAACAAAACCAGCGGCCGGTCTTCCCGCACCCTATGGCGGAAGTACTCGTACACCTTGGCAGGTTTGAGTAGCCGCAGCATTTCCCGGACCTTTTCTGCCCGCCCGTCCAGGTTTTCCAGCGTTTCAAACTCTAGCGCCGTGCCCACTATGGCTTTGGACCGCTCTCCCAGCTCTTGCTGGCGGGTAGGTATCTCCGAGATCAGTGCTTTTAGCGATTGCAGGTCTCCTACATCCAAGTCGCTAAAGTCTTTCCGGTTGCGCCAGGGGTATTCGGCTTCTTCGAACGCGGCTGCATAGCCTACGTAGGCTTTCAGCTTTCTAAGTAACTCAGGCAGCTCAGGGAAAGTGAAAAACTTGTACTCCTGCCGCAAGGAGAGGGTAGGGGCACTTAGGTCAGAAGTCAGATAAAGTTCCTTGATGGGGAGGCCACATTCCTCATCGTCATACAAGGCCGTTTTGAACTCCTCCAGCTCATCCGTGATCTGGTCAATCCTTCTGGAAGACTGCAAAAAAGTGCGCTCTAGCTGGATCGCATCCAGGCTGTTATTCTTCTGCTGGTATTCGTTCAGTTTCTCTATCTGAGCATCAATTTGCTCATAGATGGACTTGCGGTCATTCTTGAAATCATGCACCAACGCCACAAAGGTGGCAAACTCCATTTCGCGTAGCCGGTTGTACACCACATCTAGTGCAGCCCGCTTTTGGCAAACAATCAGGACGCGCTTGCCTCGCGCCATAAAGTCCGATACCAGGTTACAGATGAGCTGGCTTTTACCCGTACCCGGAGGGCCCTGCACCACTAGGGAATTCCCCTTCTTTACCGCCTTCAGTGCATTTTCCTGAAAGGCATCCAGGGGAAACGGAGTAAAGGTGACCTCCTCCTTTACTTTGTTGAGGAAGTATCGGCTGCTACCTGCCTGCCCTATGCCGGCCACGTCCTCAGCGTCGGACCGCGAGGTGAAGAACGCATCGATGTCGGATACCTGGCTCTCCTCTAGCAGATGCACGTAGTCAGGGACTAAATAGGAACCCGCCTGCGGGAAGATGCCCAATACGGCCTCAGGGAACAGCTTGAGCAGGCCCGGTTCTGTTTCAGCATCGAGTTCACTCTTCTTGAAATGCTCAAAGGACTGTAGCCGGTCTACAAAGTTCTCTTGGTTGAAATTGAGCTCTATAGGGCTTTCCTTTAGCATTTGGTACAGCATAGTGCGGAATACCCGGCTATCAGGATCAAAGTCATCAATCACGCCCTCAATCAAACCATCGTCTAGCTTCACTTGGTTGAAGTAGGCATAGGCCAGCAGAAAGGTTTTGTTCAGGGTGATGTTCACGTCCTTGCGCAAGGCAAGCTGCCAGTTCCCCTGGGCCACCTCTAGGGCTACGGGGAAAAATAGTAGGGGGCACCTAACCAGGGTGCCGTCCGAGAATTTTCCTCTCACAAAGGGCCAACCCACGTACAAGTCTCGCGCCCCTCGTTCTTCGAAGATGAACTGCTCTATGCGCTGAATTTTCTTGAGGCGCTTGCTCACCTCATTGTTCGTGGCATTCCGGGGGTCTAGCTGGGCACACAGGGTTTGCTTTCCCTTCTGGCCAATGAGCCCTTCGATCAGCGAAAAGGAGGGTTGGTTTTCCAGAAAATCCAACTCGTGCAAATCGATCGTCTGATCAGAAATCAACCGCAGGAGTAACAACGAGCGGTTGTTCCCTGTGAGGTTGGTGAGGCGACGCAGGTAGTGTTGGAGTATCTTCTGCATGGAGTGGTTTAGGCCAAGGAAGTTACTAAAGTTTGCCAGCATGGACAGATAACGTGGTTTAAAAATTACTCCACTGTGAGTGGTGCAAAAGCCAACGCTATCGCAGAGGAATTATTGAACTGGCTGAAAGGAGGGTCTTAGTAACTAAACCACCGGGCAGGGTGCGGAATTACAATGTGCCCTGCCAGATTTGGTAGTGGCTTGGTAATTCGGGTATGGAGGCAGCAGCATCAAACAAGCCGAATACGGTGGACCCACTGCCGGTCATGGCCGCGTAGGTGGCGCCCGATTCGTACATCGTTTCCTTTAGCTGGGCCAGCTCAGGGTGGTTGGGGAATATTGAGTCCTCAAAGTCATTGTGGACCAAATCTTTCCATTCAGCTATTGGCTGGTTTTCCACCACTTCCTTCAGGTTGGCGGGGGCGGCCTTAGGTTTCACGTTGGCGTATGCTTCTTTGGTTCCTACATGAATCCCGGGATTGACCAATACCAAGTGAGTGCCCGAGAGATTGAGTGATATATCCGTGAAATCGGTACCCCGTCCGGTAGCCAGTACGGGCTTGTTGCTCACGAAAAATGGACAGTCACTACCCAGTCGGGCCGCATATTCTTCCAGAAAGCTATCATCCAAGTAGAGTTGAAATAGCTCATTGACCATTTGGAGGGCAAAAGCTGCATCAGCAGACCCTCCTCCTAGTCCTGCTCCCATGGGGATTATTTTGTGCAGATGTATCTGTACGGGTTCTAATTGAAAGTCCTTCCGCAGCAGCTCATAGGCTTTCAATACCAAATTGTCCTTCGGGTCACCGGGGATGCTAAGGCCCGAAGAGGTAAACTTAGTTTTGTCCGCTTCTATGATCTCCAACGCGTCGCGCCAGGGCACAGGGTAAAACACGGATTCTATCTCGTGAAAGCCATCCCGGCGTTTGCGGGTGATGAACAGGCCAAGGTTGATTTTCGCGTTGGGGAAGGAAAGCATTTACCACTGACGATTTGGGGTGTACGAAGGGCGAGTCTCGTCTGACCGTATGGAGGCAGCCTGCTCTCTAGCAAGGAGCACCCACCGTGAGAGCTTGTAAATGAGAAATAGAGACTGCTAAGTGGCACTGGCAAATGTGCCATTGGCTTATAGGGGTCCCTCAACGGTGGGTGCTGATTTTTGCCCCAGTACCCACCATCAAACGGCCATTAGATTTATTCGGCAGATAGTTTGTCTACCAAGTCATCGGTAATTCCAGAAGTAGAGAATCCACCGTCGTGCATGAGGTTCTGCATGGTAACCATGCGGGTGTAGTCACTGAACATCATGGCGATATAGTCCGCACATGAATCTGCGCTAGCATTGCCCAAAGGTGACATTTTGTCGGCGTAGTCAAAGAACACGTCAAACCCACCTACGCCCGTACCTGCCGTAGTCATGGTAGGAGATTGGGAGATGGTGTTAACCCGCACCTTGGCTTTCTTAGCCCAGAAGTAGCCGTAGCTACGGGCTATGGATTCTAGCAGTGCTTTGGCCTGAGCCATGTCACTATAGTCAGGGAAAGTACGCTGCGCAGCTATGTAAGATAATGCCATAATGGAACCCCATTCGTTGATAGCATCTAGCTTATCGGCAACTTGCATTACCTTGTGGAAAGAAACGGCAGAAATGTCCAGAGTCTTCAAAAACCAGTCGTAGTTCAGGTTATTGTAATCCCGGTTTTTCCGAACATTGGGGCTCATGCCGATAGAGTGCAGGACGAAATCAATCTTTCCGCCCAGGATATCCATCGATTTGGTGAAGAGATTATTGAGGTCATCAATAGAAGTAGCATCAGCGGGAATTACTTCGGCTCCGCCGCACTGCTCTGCCAGCTCCTGAATTTTGCCCATCCGCATGGCTACGGGAGCATTAGTCAGCGTAAAGGTGGCCCCTTCTTCATGACATTTGAGGGCGGTAGCCCAAGCGATCGAACGTTCGTCCAACGCACCAAAAATGATACCTCGTTTTCCTTGTAGTAGGTTATGAGCCATGGATGTCGTGCTTTATAATTTGGCGCGAAAGTTACTAAAATTTCAATTTCACCTAGGGTAGCCAGCTACCTATAACCAAACTATTGCACGGGAGCCCTTTTTACTGATCCGTTAAGGGATGACTGCTTGAGGAAGTATCTTTTTTTTTACAGGATCATGCTGGTTTAGCGGCAGGGTAACCTCAAAGGCGGTGAAGGAGCGTTCCTCGCTGCGCATAGATATCGTCCCTTCCAATCTTTCTACTACCTTCTTTACCATGTACAACCCTAAGCCATTGCCGGTAGACATGATGCTGGCTCGGTAAAACAGGTCAAAAATACGGTCCTTGCATTGGGCGGGAATCCCGATACCATTGTCAGAGATCAGCAATTTCATTTTACCCTCTACCTCATGTGCTCTTACCTCCACGACTGCCTTACGGCGGCCTGTGGTGTCAGAGAAATTAAAGGCATTCTCCAGTAAATTATCTAGCATCACCACCATCAAGTGTTGGCTGGAAATCAAGGAATCCATTTGTATATCCAGGATCAACCGAATGTTGCGCTGCTCTATCATGGGCTTGTGCTTATCCAGAATACGATTGACGGTATCGGGTATGCTTACTTCCTCGTTCAGGTCATACTCCTGGTTGATGGTATTGATGAAGATGAGCTTCTGCAGCATGTTGTCCATGCCCTTCACGGTATCCTCCAACCGCATGGTAAGATCATTCCGCAGGTCCGCACTGCTCTCTAGCCGGATCACTTGCAGTAGGCCTAATATGCTGGAAACTGGACGGCGAAGCGCATGGGATGATTCGTACAAGAAAGTGTCCAGATCATGCAAAGCCTCCTTGAGCTTGAACGTGCGCTCATGGATGATGCGTTCTAGCGAACTGTTGATATTGACAATCTCCTGGTATTGTTTTTCGAGCACATTGTTCTGCTCATAAATAGCATTGTTTTGGGACTTAATGGCTCGCTTTTGCTTTTCCAGCATCTTGTTCTTGCCCATGATCTTACGCTGAGCCTTGTCTAGCTGCTCCATGGCAGAAGACCGCCCCTTCTCGTATACATCCACAATCATGAGGAAGTAGAGCACCAAGCCAGCCAGGCTTACAAAGTGCAGAGCATCTGCCCCGGAACTGGGAATGGCGAGGGTAAGAGACTGACTGGGGGTAAATACGAAAAACCCTAACAAGCAAGCCATGGTGACGAGTGTCCAGAGGTACCCGGCGCCCTGCCCTATGATCAGAAAAGCAGTGATGGGCAGGGTGAAATACCATGCCATTTGGGGGGAATTAAGTCCGCCTAATGCCAAAGAAAACCAAGTGCTAACCAAGGCCAGTACCAGCACTAAGGAGTGCCCTACCTGACGAACTTTCCCTTCTTTTCTGTAAAAAAACAACAGGCAAATGGTGAGCACAGCTGTGCTCAAACAAATAGCAAATCCGGCAATGTGTGAGGAAATAAAGAAGAGACCGGAAAACAACAAAGAATAGCCCAGTATGAAGAGGGCGGCATTCACGAATATTCTGCCCCTACGAAGACCCTCAGGGTCCATAGCCAGGGAAATGGGTACAAAATATTCTTGAATACGATCTAGTACACGCATAAATGCTAGCTAGGTGTAACCATTCAATATCAAATGCCCAGCTGCTACCGTGTTATATAAAAATTCCACCAACGTTAGGGTAATTCAGCAGGGACCTTCTGGTTGTAATACAGATAAAGTAAGGTTCAGTAGGGGAAAGTGTCACACAGAGGTAAACATTTTCGAAATGAAGTTATCGATTTTTTGCAAAAAATAATCGATGGATTAACAGATTTAGACGATAAAAATAAAAAAAGGCGCTAATTCAGCGCCTTTCCTATGCATTCATTACCCCGGTTTACTTATGTAAGGAATGGGCCGGTTCTTGTTCGTAAAAGAAGGACTCTTCACCGAAGGCAGGCTCCAAATCATCGAGCCAGCTTGCCTTGGCATTGTACTTGGCAAAGAAGGGACGGTGAACCCAGTCAGGGTCACGGCCTTGCAAAAAGCGCAGCACAAATACTTTTTGACCCATCACTTTTTCCGTGCCCAAAATTTGAACCTTACCAGGCCCAGCGGACATAGAAGGTCCTCGTACGGTACGGCATACTCCACTCACTT
>JBCBHI010000180.1:0-7968 GCA_038525885.1 Bacteroidota bacterium | reverse complement strand
AACTCCAAAAAAGCTTATGCTTTTCACATCGGAGCCGTCCACTTCAAGGAGTTTCAATCCGCGCGATACGCCCGCCATACCAAAGGGGGAATCATCGTATACCGACCGAATCCACAGGTTACCGTCGTCATCCCACCGGGCTCCAAACCCGTAGCCGGCGTAGTTTCCACCATTAAACAGAGCATTGAATTCGGCCAGATTGCCAATGTAACTCCACCGATCCAGCTCGCTGTAGCGTACGTCTTCCAGCAAGTCTTCAGGGCTAGTATATTCCGCGGGATCTAAGTCCACATTCACGTCATCGCGCCACCAGTACCAGCTTTGCAGCACGTCCAATAGGTATTGGTTATCTGCCTGCAATATTTCTTCTTCCGGGGTGAGTTTGGGGCCGCAGCCACTCACCAAAATCAACCACACCAACATTGGGGCAAATAGACGCTTCATAGGCTTACGTAATTTTGTTCCTAAATCTTATTCAAGTAACGGAGTTTCTTAGATAAGTAACGTACTCCAAGTAATCTAATCAAGAGAAAGTTAGCGTACCTACCGTTTTTGTCAGCAAGTCTACGCTCATCAGAAATGCGTTACTTTGCGAAATGCCCCACGCCTTTACTCATTTGCTCACTCTCCTCCTGCTCATAGCAGGCACCTGCGCTCAGGGGCAATCCAAACCTGCTTTGCCTAAAGACCAGATCATACTGACCGTATACGGAATGGGTGGAGGATGGGAACATCGCATTGGTAAATCCTACCTCACCACCAACCTGCACTTTCGGGTCACGTTTGACCCGGAGGTGGATTGGGAATGGTTCCAGACAGACCTAGACTGGAATCCTGACCCTGCCTTGGTGTTTGAACCCCGGTACTATTTCCTGATGAAAACCCAACAGCGCAAAGGCTGGAAGACCTCCAACTGGACGGGTCCCTATTTAGGTGCACAGCTTTCGCTGCACTTCTCCAATTTATCTCTGAAAAGCGGCCTACACCTGGGGTACCAGTATGTGTTTGGGAAAAAGGACAACTTTTTTGTCCGTGCCGCCTTTGGCCCCCAAAGAACCCGGATCCTTTTTCTTACCTCTACCCGTTTCCAGTATGACTTCGGTCTGGGATTTGTGTTGTGAATAATCCCAGACCGCAACCCAATTTTTAAGAAATGTGACGAAATCACAAATCCCATCCCAACCCCTCTAAAGGCCCTTGCCTTTTTGTTGTATTCTATTATGTCAACTCTGGTTCAATCTTTGCTCAAGGATGGAATGTATAACCAATTACTTGGGCATTCGTAACGATACAAAAAACTAAGAAACTACAACCATGCACAAGCATATTCTCAGCCTATTGGTAGCATTGAGTGCTACCATTATCTCCACCTATGGCCAATCAAGTTGGAAACATCCAGTGCCAGAAGGCCTGACCCGGTACGAATGGCGTGGACTCCGTGTGGGATGGGACCAGCGAGCTCGCACCGTGGATATTACCAAAACCGATGGCACCACGGTTAATGGTTTTTTCCTGGGGGCGTTCGATCAGGGAATTGCTCTACTGAAAGACCAACCCCATCCTTTTGTCACTGCAGAACAAATGGAGGTAGTGGTAGTGCCTCCCACCGAGATCAAACAACTCACCGTAAGTACCTTAAACAATCGCTGGCACAGGCCCTTGGTCAGTGCTTTGGCAGTTTCGGCAATAGGTGCCTCAGTCTTTGCACCCTTAGGTTATCCCTATGGCTTTGGACTAATTGTATCGGTCCCTTATTTGGGCTTACCCACCCTATTAGGCATGACCATCCCTAGAATATTGTATCCAGCCAAGCTAACCTTTGCCCTGCCCCCTACAGGTTCTACCCTCTACAACAGCCTGCAAAAGAAGTTATTGCCCTATCAGCAAACTCCTCAACTTTCGTATGCACTTACCCTACCCAACTATGCCCCTACAGACCCGGGAGACCCGTCTACCTACATGAGTATGGCCCCCATTTTCCCTACGGTAGAAAGATATTTTAAGCCCCTAAAATGGAATATTCAACTGACCGCCAACACACCGCTTTATCACAGCTTGGTTACCTCCAGTGAGCGGTTAGCGGAGGGTATAGGGTATGAGATCAGTCCGGATGTGTCTAATTTAACGCTGCTCAACCAATTGACCATCCATTATTCGTTGCGCCCTAATCTACAGCTTGGGTTGGATGTGCAACATCTGAATGCTCAATTATCGGTGAGCCAATCTACAGTTGATTCTTTTGCCACTGGCTACATCCGGTGGGGCGTCACCACCGTCATGGGGCTGGCACAACTCCCCATTGTTCAAGCCGACTTGGTAAAGAAACAGCGGCACGGGCTCTATCTAGGTTTAGGGGTGGGTGCTGCCATAAGACCCATGAATTACAGGATCGAAATAGGAAGGATGGACGATGTGGAGCTTCGGGTAGGCCAGCGAGTAAACATACGCCCCGCCAGCCAAGCAGTAGTAAGCTACGAATATCTGATTATGCAAAATATCGGCTTGCAACTACGCCTAGGGGCGAATGGTGTCTGGCCTGATACCCTTACAGACATCCTTCCTGATCCCGTGAACGAAGTGCAGCTCCCCTTCTCCTCCATATACGGTGGCCTTGGAATAAGCATTCATCTGTAAGGGTCTTACAAGGAGTAGTTAACCGAATTGTACCTGATTAGAACAACCCAAAGACAAACCATACAACCTACTCATTTACAGCGCCTTGCAAGATTCAGTGGTAAGACGGCATCTAGCCGTCCCACCACGAGTTCATCCCCTCAATTTGTGTGATGTGTGCGGCATCATGGCTACCAAAGGTGATGCACTTGTGCTTTTACTTTCTCTTGGTACAAGGTATTGATCTGTGCTATCTCCTCTTTGGTTAAGGGGGTAGCCTGGGCTGCGGTTAGGTTATTGGTTACCTGAGAAGCTTTGGAAGCCCCCGGTATCACACAGCTTACCTCCGGATGGCTGAGGATCCACTGTAGGGCCACGTGTACCAGTTCCCGGCCGGGTAGTATCTTTTGCAGTTCTTGTACCACTTCCAGGCCCAGGTCGTAGTCCAACCCGGAAAAGGTTTCACCCTTGTCGAAGGCTTCGCCATTGCGGTTGAACTGCCGGTGGTCGTCCGCACCAAAGGTGGTGTCCTTGCCAAACTTGCCCGTGAGCAAGCCACTAGCCAAAGGCACCCGTGCCAGGATGCCTACGTTGCGCCGGGCCGCTTCCCGAAAGAACAACTCTACGGGCCGCTGACGAAAGATGTTGAAGATGATTTGTACCGTAGTGACGTTGGGAAACCCAATGGCCTTGAGGGCTTCCTCTATCTTCTCTACGCTGACCCCAAGATTGGCCACTTTGCCTTCTTCTTTGAGGCGATCGAACAGTCCAAAGATCTCGGGTCGGTAGTAAACCTCGGTGGGTGGGCAGTGCAATTGAATCAGGTCTAGCTGCTCTAGGCCCATATTCTTCAAGCTGGCTTCTACATAAGCTCGCAGGGCCTTGGGAGTGTAGGCCTCGTTAGTGTGGGGTTGCAACTGCCTGCCGCATTTGCTGGCTACGTATATGCGTTCTGACCGGGAGCGTACCAGCCTGCCTACAGCTTGTTCGCTCTCACCGTTCCCATCGCCGTACACATCCGCAGTATCAATAAAATTGACACCCTGGTCCACCGCAGTGTTGAGAATATCGTCCGCTAAAGCATGATCAAAGGGCTGCCCCCACTTCCCTCCTACTTGCCAGGTGCCAAGACTGATTTCTGATACGTTGATTCCGGTTTTACCTAGGGTACGGTGATTCATGGGTCTATAGTGTTAAGAGTTGTGAGCCAAAGGTGATGGAAAATGCAGGGCATTAGCAACCACCAGGGCGACACAACTCCACGAAGTATCCACTTTGTACACCTGGCCATGAGCATCATGCCCTCCTCCTTGCATCAAGAGTACCGATGGAAAGAGTAGAATTTTGGCTCGTACGAGATCTTCTTTCTAGAACCATTCAGCGCTTAGATTAAGACCGATATTTATTGCACCCAAACAAGCCTCACGCCAGCCGTTCATCAGAGCTTAGGCTGGCAGAAAAAGAAATCACGGATACCCAAACCTCTATTCCACAATTCGTCCGTAATTTTCCCGTCAATTACCATAAAAACCCACAAATATGAAGTCTTATTTTCAACTAGGAATCCTCGCATTGGTCCTGGCGGGCTGTGCGGATTCTGACAGCAACCAAGCTATGGTTCAGCGAATGGACGGCACACAGAATCCTCCGACTGCGAAAAAAATGCCAGAAGAACTTACCATTCACGGGGATGTTCGGGTAGACAATTACTACTGGCTCAACCAAAGGGAGAACCCTGAGGTCATCTCTTATCTGGAGGCAGAAAACACGTACACCCAAGGGGTGATGGCTCCTTTGCAACCTCTGCAAGATGTATTGTTTGAAGAATTGAAAGGGCGTGTACAAGAGGACCAGGAAACCCTACCCTACAAGTACGGTGACTACCACTATTACTACCGCTATGTAGAAGGGGGAGAGTACTCAGTTTTTTGTCGGAAGAAGGGATCGCTAGACGCAGAGGAGGAAATTCTAGTAGATAACAATAAGAGAGCGGAAGGGTACGAGTTTTATCGATCTTCTGACAACGTGAGTCCTAATCATAATCTATTGCTGATCATGACGGACACAGTAGGTCGTAGGAATTATTCGATTGAGGTAAAAAACCTCACCACAGGTGAAATGCTGCCGGACGTCATCGCCAATACTTCGGGTAACGTGGTTTGGGCCAACGACAACCGCACCATTTTCTATTCAAAAAAGGATGAGGTAACGCTTCGGACGTATCAAATATACCGACACACGCTGGGTAATGACCCGGCCACAGATGTATTGGTTTACCAAGAGGATGATGCGAAGTACCAGTGTTTTATCTCGAAAACTAAGTCAGATGCATTCCTGGTTATGGGTTCGTATAGTACCCTAGCTACCGAAATTCATGTGCTATCGGCAGATGATCCCATGGGAGATTTCACCGTGCTGCAACCCCGACGGGAAGATCATCTGTATTATGTATCGCACGTAGATGATCACTTCTACCTGCGTACGAACCGAGTGAGGGCTTCCAACTTCATGCTCATGAAAACCCATGAAGATGCCCTGGCAGAGGAAAATTGGGAAACGGTGATAGAGCACCGTGAAGACGTGCTGTTATCTGGGATAACGACCTTTAATGACTATATGGTACTGAGCGAGAGAAAGAACGGGCTTACCCAACTCAGAATCATGAAATGGAACGGTGAGGATGACCACTACCTAGACTTTGGCGAGTCGGCCTATGTGGCCAGTGTGGGTACCAATGTAGAGGCCAACACCACGGCCCTTCGGTACAGCTACCAATCACTGACCACTCCCAGCTCTACCTATGAATATAACATGGAGACTAAGGAGCAGACTTTGCTCAAGGAGACTCCCGTTTTGGGTGGATTTTCTCGTGAAAATTATACCACCGATCGGCTATGGGCCACTGCCGCTGATGGCACTCAGGTGCCGATAACAATCGTGTACCGCACAGACCAGCTAGAGCAAGGCAAGAACCCATTGCTAGTGAGCGGCTATGGTAGTTACGGCTTCAGCCGAGACCCGTACTTCCGTAAGAACGTATTTTCCTTGCTAGACCGCGGTTTTGTGTATGCCATGGCTCACATACGCGGTGGGCAAGAACTGGGACGCCACTGGTATGAGGACGGTAAACTCTTCAACAAAAAGAATACGTTTACGGATTTCAACGACTGTACAGAATTTCTCTTGAAGGAAGGATACGGAGACCCCAAGCGGGTATTTGCGCAAGGGGGTAGTGCCGGAGGGTTACTGATGGGGGCTATTATGAACATGCGGCCTGATTTGTATAAAGGGATCATTGCCAATGTGCCCTTCGTAGACGTGATCACTACCATGTTGGATGAGTCTATCCCCCTCACCACCGGGGAGTTTGACGAGTGGGGTAATCCTAAGGACAAGGAGTATTATGACTACATGTTGTCCTATTCGCCCTACGACAACGTGGAGGCTAAAAAGTACCCCAACATGCTGGTAACCACGGGCTTGCATGACTCGCAGGTGCAGTACTGGGAGCCCGCTAAGTGGGTAGCCAAGTTAAGGGAATTGAAAACGGACGAGAATATCTTGATGCTAAAGACCAATATGGATGCAGGGCATGGAGGTGCCTCTGGTCGCTTCAATTCCTACTATGAGGTGGCTCTGGAATACGCATTTCTGCTAGACCTGGCGGGCATCCAGGATTAAGCCCATCCATCAATTTAGGAGTATTGGAGCCCGGCGAGCGACTAGCAACTGGGCTCAATCTCATTCTCCAGGAAGGTATGTTGTGTTACCACTAGGTCGACTTCTAAGGTCAGCCAATGGTTAGGCTGCATTCCCCTTCACTATGGTTTGTGGTAAGAGATCCTTGGCTAGTTTGACAGCTTCCTCTTCGTTGTTTGCCATCTTGACGTCAAAGGGTATCTTCACGAGTAGCAAAGCCCCCTTAAGCATCATACGGGCAATAGCATTGGGCACAATGATAATGGAGCCTAGAATGCGGTCTGAGTATTTCCCCAAAATATCATTTCCTTCCTTACCTAAGGCTACTCTTACTTCGGAAGAGAGGAAGCCATTGGGAAAGGAAGTAACGGATACACAAGGTCCCTCTTGAGTCAAGAACAACTGTTCCATCTGTGCAAACATCTGAGAGATGTCCTCTACCGTAATGGTGTTACTGATTTTGATTCTGACAATAGGCCATTGGGAAACTTCGAAAGGAGTGGTCATATGTTTTGGTTTCAGGCAGAGTGGTCTTTGGTCATACCACCCAGATAGTTTGTTTAGTTAATTCCTGAAAAGTAACAAGAGCACGCTTGTCAAAATAGAATTTTAGACAGGACGAGATTCCAACTCGATTTTTTACAGTAAAAAAACGATGAATAAAACCCTCCTCCCTTCAGGCAGAATATTATACCAGAATATAAACCCATACCCTAGAGGCCTATGCTAGACTTGGCCGTAATCTAGGGCAATGCTAGCTATTGAACCGATGGCGGTGTAGGGGGCACGATCACCTTTTCAAAACCCTATCCAGAAAGAAATTTTGCCCTTCCACCCTTCCTATGGGAACTAGGGTCTGCAACAAGGAACCATCCTTCTACGCATGATATCGTCATTTCCCTATTACTAGGGGACATTTTTAGCACACTCCCTTACGGGTAATCCCTTCTTGGGTACGTACCCAGTACTCGCGTAATTGCTAATTACAAACCCGCCCATCTTGAACCCCAAAAACACCCTTTATCCTATGGCTCTTGCACAGACAGCCGCCTCAAAAAGAAGGCTCTTTGCACTCGTCATTCTCCTCCTTTTATTCAGTCAACATAGTATGGCTTCTCCTAATGGAGAACCTACCGATAGCCTAAGAAACCTCCTTCATCAAGCAGATGGGCTTACCCGATTAGAGGTGCTAGATGAGCTGTGCTACTACTTTCGGCCCAGGAACGACGACTCGCTGCTACACTATGCCACCTTGGGCTGGCAAAGCAGTGAAAACGAGTACGCCGAGATGTCTATGTTGTTTGCAGACTACATGGGTGCTGCTCACTACCGCCACGCCCGGTATGACTCCGCGTACTGGTACCTATCCCGTGCCCTTACCCTTACCCAGCAGCTACCGGATAGCGCCTACATGGTGACGGTAGCCAACAGCATGGCCACCTTGCACTTTATTATTGGTGATTTGGAACAGGGCGCACGCTATGCCATCATGGCCCTGCAAACTGCGGAAGCCATTGGAGATTCGCCCCGGTTCATCGCTTCCTGCCTGATGAACGTGGCCGCTATGCAGCACAAGCTAAAAAACCATGCGGAGGCCAAAAGCTACTTTCTACGTGCGCTGTCGCTACTTCAGGATGAAAAGGGCCTGCGGGTGCG
>JBCBHI010000179.1:0-7995 GCA_038525885.1 Bacteroidota bacterium | reverse complement strand
CTCTGGAAATGCACTTGTTGCAAAACGTAAGCCTCCGTTTGGTTGCAATCAAACGTAATGTTAGGCTCCTCGCCTTCTGTACTTGGTTCTGGAGCTGGGCTAGGTGTAACGATTCGTGGTCTGCGCCTCGGATTATCCATTTCGTCCCCAAACACGTTTAGTAGGTCCCACTGTATACGCACCGCCAGCAGTTCGCTATTCATACTCAACTGGTTTACACCGGTCACCTCACCGTTGTTATACTGGGTGTAGGTTTGTGTAGCTTGTTTACCTAACGGATAATTGTACACCAGGCTAAGTAGATAGTTCTCATCGATGCGCCAACCAATTTCTGGCGCAACCACGAAGGTTGGCCCCTTGGTAAAAGTAGTTTCCCAGACCGCACCAGTGTCTCCGGTAAGCCATTCAGCAGTGCCAGAAGGTACCGTAGGAGGGGTATTTCGCCTCCATTCCGTACGCAACCCTAGCCGCATATGAAAGATATCCTGCTGGAATGGCCCTCGAAAATATCGGTCAATGCCCAAGTGCGTTGCGTATTGCATGTAAACTTGTTCCCATGAGGCGATGTCTCCCACTAGCGGAGAACTCCAAAAAGGCTGGGTATTCGTAAGCAGGTAGGTCACCTGGCCAAGGTCAAAGCCTACTTGAGTACCCCACCGGTTTTTAAACCGAATAGTTAGGTTACTACCTGCATTGATTGTCATACCCTGAGCCAAAAAACCAATGATTTCGTTGCCTTGAGAATCTACTGTAAAACCTAGGCTTTCATCTGCGCGGCCCAGCTCCAGTAGCTGGGGCCCACCCTGTGGGTCTATTGTTAGACCCACAGGGTGTCCGATGTCCATCCTCAATCCCCAAGAAATGCCCGACCGCATTTTCATGGGCTCCTTCCGAAACGTCGGGAAAGTTTTCTTGCCGTTGGTAGGATCAGGATACGCTAAGCGTGGATAGTTGAAAGATGAGGGCTCCGCTGCCACTATAGTCACCTCAGATTCATCTGGTATAGGGATCTCTTTCTCAGTCATCTGACTAGCTAACCAAGCGTTGCTCTTTTGGGCATAAACTTGCTCAGTAGTAGCACTAAATAGACACAATAATACAGGTAGTATACGCATAAGCAGAGAATTGGTGTTGGTGGTTAGAATTACCTCAATTCGCACAAGAGCCAAACCAAGGCTTAAAAAGGGCATTCGTTACCGAATAATTGGTATTTCTATGTGGGGCAAACCCTACCCAATCCACTACTGTTTTCCTGCTTGGTTATAGCACCATTTCTGTCTCCGAAAACAGGAACAGGCTAATCACTCATTCCGAACTCTCGTGAGAAAAAGAAAGATTTGGGTGAAATGAATGGCTGCGTGCAGAGCCGCTACCGCGGGAGGTCTTTCGCGGTCCGCAAGCTTGGTTTTAGATTCATTGGAAACTCAGTGCGCTAGCCCATTTCTCAAAGTCCGGCTATGATGGATATCCGTCGTGGGCGTTCACTTCTAGTAGCGATAATGATTAGTTGTTGGCGGCAGGCGTACCTGCGCCGCTTCACTAAAACATCGGAATCCCGAACGACAACAACGGCGAGGCATCTTCAATGCATTTGCTAACCGCTTTTGGGACCCTGGTAGGGTGTTCTGTTCCTCGGTACAACGCGGAGGTAACATCCACGTCAGTGTGCTAATGGACATCGGTCGTTTTACCACTTTTAGTGGTGATACGACTTTTGAAAATATCGTGGCCTTACGGCTGCGCAGGAGCTTGGTGAGTGGGTATTGGTGAGGCATTTACCGCGCTCAAGTCGTAGGACGGTCTGCCACGCCTTGGCCCTTCCCTCAGCCGTCTCACGACGAACTAGGCGTATAGCTCTTAGCAGCTCTAGACTACCATACCTACCAGGGTCTCGTGATCAGTAGCTGAATGAGATGAGTCAATCATCTTTAATCCATTGGCCAACCACTTTTGGGACCCTGGTAGGGTGTTCTGTTCCTCGGTGCAACGCGGATGAAAAATCCATGTCAGTGTACTAAGGGGTAAGATTCCTAAAAACTAATCTTAAACACGTGCTCGCTCTGGTTGGTGAGCTTACTGATCGGGTTTTCAAACCAGAAAAGACTATTTTCCCTGTATGGAAAAGGATCATTTATTCATCAGCCACTCTTCCCAAGACGTAGAAAAAGTAACCTGCCTCATTGAGCTATTGGCGGGGTGTTTCTCGGATATTCACCATAAAATCATCTGCTCTTCCGTACAGGGGTACTCCTACCCTTTCGGGGTAAAAATAGCTGACAACGTGCAAGAGGATATTGCGGGCGCACACGTTTTGGTGCTTTGGACCAATAACGTCAAACGCTCCGACTGGGTGTTTTTAGAATTTGGTATGGCCATGGCCACCGCTCAGTCCATCGTTACGGCCATAGATCATCCCTCCTACTTGGAAAAATTGCCTAGCTATGTGAATAATACCCAGGTGCTGCACCTTCATCTGGCGGAGCAGCTCCTCGCCTTTGTCAAGCAGTTGGGGCATACGCTCAGTTGGCAACTCCAAGAGATGGATACCGTCCAGGAGGCCATTGAAGCCTATCTTGAAAAGTTGTCTACAGACCGTTTCCCGTACCCTAAAGAAACCTTGATTCCACAGCAGGAGCTGTTCGAGACTTTCCCTTTGAAATGGGAAAAGCTATGCCCGACGGTTACCGAGGAGCTTATTGTAATTGGCTGGTCCAATAAGAACGCGCTGAACACCTTTGCCGAACAACACTTCCAAAAACTGGTAGAGCAAGGGAAGAAAATCACGGTAGTGGTCCAGAGCCGAGAAGCGATCACGAAGTCCCCCCAATTGAATTTTGGGCCCGTGTGCAATCATGCCCGGTTTCCAGAGCGAATCATCGATGATATTGGCGATGGAGTCAAGGGGTTTCAGAACATCCACCGGGGAATATCCGAAGAGAAGCAAGATAATCTGCGGTTGGTAGAAACGGACTACCTGATAACCTGGAGTGCGGTGGCAGTAGATATAGACCAACCTCATGGAATCATCCAGCTAGAGTTTTATTTGTACGAATATCCCATTGGGGCCAAGGCCGACTCAAGGAAGAACGAGCTTCAAAACAGACCCAGTTTGGTCCTCACCCCAGAGTCTAAATTTTATCTACATTTCCAGCGGTCCATCCGCTCCATCCTAGAAAGTGAGAACCTTACGTTTGGCGATGACGAAAGCTGAGCTGAATAAACCCTAGGTCCTGTAACCAAGGCTTGCGTGTATCGCACAAGGCAAGGAAGCGCTAAATAATCTATGTAGAGCCTAGCGAATTAATTCTGCATAAGGAATCAAAAAATGTATTGTTTGCAACAATGTTGCAAATGCAGGATTAACTTTGCCCTATGAGTTCCTCTGAGCTGTTTTTTTGCCAGAACGGTGCTAAAAAATGGCCTCTACCATCCTATCTGAGCCAGGTTTTAAGGTATCGCCTTGCTCTGTTCTGTATAACTCACCCACACACTAGGTATGAAACGTATATTTTCTGGCCTCCTGATCCTGCTGTTGCTTTCCAGCCATGACATGTATCTCAAACTAGGCAAGTATTTTCTACAGCCGAATACGCCCTCCGAAATAGCCTTGTATAATGGCACCTGGGATCGCAGTGACAATGTCATCACCCGCGACCGGATGCTAGATGTGAGTATTGTGGGCCAGGGAGAAAGAAATCAAGTAGACACTGCAGATTGGTTTGAGAAAGAAAACACTACCTACCTCAATTTTACCACCGGTGCTTCTGGTACCTGGGTAGCGGGTGTATCTACCAAGGCACGAGACTTCGGCATGTCTGCCGAAGATTTCAATAATTATTTGGAACATGACGGCCTGCTAGACATGCTGGCCTTTCGCGAGGAGCAAGGAACCCTCGCTGACTCTGCGGTAGAACGGTACTCAAAACATGTGAAAGTTATTTTTCAAGTAGGAGACAAGTTTACCGATGACTATCAAAGGGAGTTCGGTTATCCCATCGAATTTATCCTCCTGGAAAATCCATATACTGCCCACCCTGGCCATAGCATTCCGGTAAAACTTCTCTTCGATGGAAAGCCCCTGCCCAACCAACTAGTGTACGTAGGTTCTCAACCGGATACTCATGCACACACCCATGACGGGCACAGCCATTCACATGACCATGAAGGGGACCACCAGCATGGTGAGGAAGAGGATCACCAGCACGATGAAATGCTACAACTGCGTACCGACGAACAAGGCATGATTTCGGTACCTATCTCCTCAGCCGGTATTTGGTATATCAGAACCATCCACTTGGTAGAAACGGAGGAAGAAGGGCTCACGCATGAGTCCAACTGGGCTACGGTCACCTTTGCCATAGGCGAAGGGCATTCCCATGACCATCATCATGATCATGATCACGCACATCACGACCATGATGAGGAGGAAGGTTTTCCGGCGTACTGGTACGGAATTCTTAGCGTGTTGGTCATTGCTGTGTTATTCTTTGTGTTCAATCGAAAGAAAAAAACGGAGTAAGATGCGGCGCACCCTAGTACTTGCTCTTTTGTTTTGCCTCGTTCCTTTCTTGGTTTTGGGACATGACGTTTCCGGAGGAGACCGCCTACTGCTTGAGGAGGGAGGCCTATGGGCCTACATTTGGGTGGGGGCAAAGCACATGCTCACGGGGTATGACCATCTGCTCTTTCTGGTGGGGGTTATCTTCTTTCTCAAGGAATTTAAGCAAATCGTCAGATTCATCTCCGCTTTCACCCTTGGGCATAGCATCACCCTCATTACAGCGACCTTCCTACAGTTTGCGGTCAACGAGCATATGATTGATGCCATCATTGGGCTTAGCGTATTCTACAAAGGCTTTGAAAACCTCGGTTTGTTTCAAAAGGTGCTCAAGGTAAATCCGCCTAACTTGCTCAACATGGTTTTCGTGTTCGGGCTCATCCACGGACTGGGCTTGTCGGCTCGACTTCAGTCTTTCACCGTGGCACAAGAAGGGATATTTCTGAAAATCCTCAGTTTCAATCTGGGAGTAGAACTAGGTCAAATTGCGGCCCTCATACCCATTGTGTTTGTGATTAATCTCTGGCGAAAAAGGAGCAGCTTTGAGGCCTTCTTCAAGGCTACCAATACCTACTTATTGCTCGCAGGGATTGCCCTGGTGGCGTATCAGCTCTGGCAGCTTTTTTAGCCCTCCGCCATCCAAGGTGGGAGAGTATCCCGGTCTTGCGGATGCGCCGGGGCTTTGCAGAGGGGCGCTGAGCCTAGCTACGCTCAAGTCGTAGGACGGGCGGCCACGCCTAGGCCCCTCCCTCAGCCGTCTCACGACGAACTAGGCGTATAGCTCCTAGCAGTTCTAGACAACCATACCCTACCAGGGTCTCGTGATCGGTAACTGAATGAGATGAGTCTAGCATCTTCAATCCATTGGCCAACCACTTTTGGGACCCTGGTAGGGTATTCCCGGTACGACGCGGATGCAACATACACTTCAGTGTGCTAACGGGCATCGGTCGTTTTACCACTTTTAGTGGTGATACGACTTTTGAAAATAGCGTGGTCTTACGACTGGGCCGGGGTTTTGCAGAGGGGCGCTGAGCCTAGCTACACTCAAGTCGTAAGACGGGCTGCCACGCCTGGCCCCTCGCTCAGCCGTCCCACGACGAAAGAGCCGTGTAGCTCTTGGAAACTCTAGGAACAGAAGGAAGCCTGGAGGTTAAACCAACCTTAGTCCCCAGCGGGGACGAAATACATTAACCTAGTACGTAAGTGCTAGGCTTACATGCTCCTAACCCAAGAAAGTCCACGGAGTGGACGACAGGTTAGCAGCCAAGCAATCCTGGCGGGTGCCGCCCTCTCCGAGGGCTTTTTTGTGGGGAGGTCACACTTCCCGGAGTCACCTCCGGGGTTACAGTATTTCGTTCCCTGACGGGAACTGCAGGTAGTGCTGAACCCTGCACCAAACAGGATGAACAGATTAGATAGCTGGTCTTAACCTTACTGGCATGGGAAGTAGGCTTCTTCGGGATCGATAGTTCCAAGGCAAAGCCTTGATACAGAGTTCGCAGGTAATTCTGGACCCTAGTCATCTGAGCACCTCCTGGTGCTATATATGAATCTAAAACCAAGGCTGCGAACGGCTAGGGGACTTCCCACGGCTGCCCCTCTTTCGCCATAGGCTACAGAGGACGAAGAACTCTACGGCTAGTCGATCATTTCACCCCCACTCTTTTCTAAATTACTAGGCTGGCGGCACCGTGCCTGGCTATCTGCGTCTAAATAGGTTCTGTATGCCCCGGCGTTGGTAGGGGTTGAGTCGGTCTATAAAAGCGCGCTGGCGGCCTGCATCGTTGATGAGGAAGCTGAGCATCAGTTCATGGGCGTTACCTTGGTAGTACTCATAGGAGCCCGCGTACAGGCTAAAGCTGTAGCCGAGTTGGGCTTTCTCAAACATAAACCCTGCACTGAGTAGTAGGGTGTTATTGGTTCGGAAGCCGGGTTGAAACCAGATCGTTTGGGCATATTCTGCCATCACATTGATATCGCCCACCAAGGTACCGTCGGGCAGGTACTGCCCGAAGAGGCTGGGCTTGATGAGGAACTCTCCGGAGAAGAAATTACCGGCCACAAAGGCATTGATGTGTGAGTTGATGCGCTCGCCCCCCTCAATGAGCTGGGGCATACTCACGCCTATTTCGAGCATGGGTGAGATGTAGGCTACGCCTGCGGCAAAACGAAAGTTGGTTTGGTTGTAGTACTCGGAGGAGAGTACCGGGTCATCTGGGTGGGTGAAGTCGTTGACCGCTATGGGGTCGAAGGATCGGTTGACAAAACCAGCCTCTAGGGCCACGGAAAACAATTTTTCCCGAGTCACGGGCAGTTTGTACGAGGCTGTAGCACTAAGCTGGAAGGTTTGGAAAGCGGCCCGCTCATCGATGACCAACCGACCGCCAAAGGCAGCCTGCATGGTTTCTATGGCCTGATGCACGCCCACATCAAGTTGCTGAGGCGTGTTGGGTAGCCCATTGAAGATGCTTTTGGCGTACAGGTAGCCGTTGGTGCCCTGCCAGTAGCCCGCAAAGGCGGGGTTGATGGTGAAGAGGTTCTGGGCGTACATGTTGTACGTGGGCAATTGCTGCGCCTGAGTATGGAGGGTAACCCAAGCCAAGCCGAGGCAGAGGAGTATTCTGAATTTCATGCTTATTGGGTTTTTAGGTTGATGATGCCCCGGTAAATGAAGCCCTCTGTATTCTCAAACAGGTAGTAGTAAATGCCGCTAGGCAGGGTGCGGCCTTGGTAGGTGCCGTCCCACTCGTTATTGTAGGGTTGGGCGGAATACAACACGGTGCCTTCTGAAGAGAAGATGGTGAGCCGGTAGTCCGTGTATACTTCCGGGTTGGTGATTTCGAAGAAGTCATTGAATCCGTCCTGATTCGGAGAAACCAGATCGTTGACGGGCAAGAGGCCTTCGGGCTCATCGGTGATGCGCACAATGATTTCCGCGGTGTCCGTAAGCACAAAGGGCCCATTGTCAATCACTACTACGTCGAAGACGTACAAGTCCTGCTTCTCGTAGTCCAGCGAATCCTGAATGTTGACGGTAAGCTCACCTGTGGCTGAGTCCAAGGCAAAAGGAAATTCCTCAATGAAGTAGAGCGGATCCTCCAGCGCAATTTTGTAGGTCTGGACCTGATTCTCGTCGATGTCGGTAGCCTCCAAGGTACCCAGCAGATAGCCCGCTTCGCGGTTTTCTATCATAGTGAAGAGGGCATCATCGAGCTCGGGAGCTTCGTTCTGATCTATAACCTCAATGACGAAGGTCTCGGTGAAGGTTTCGCCTCCTTTGTCGGTAGAGGTTACCTGAATGCGGTAGGCTGCCTGGGTTTCACGGTCTAGCTCAATGGCGGTACGCAACTCGTTGCCTGCAATAGCGAAAGCCGCATTTTCCAACAGGTTGCCGGATAGCGTGTAGGTGAAGTTGTCCACCGCATCCTCGTCCG